>JABHVE010000111.1 GCA_018658465.1 Alphaproteobacteria bacterium | reverse complement strand
TCTAGATGTGCACGAACGGGAATTCAGCGAAATCCAATGGCTTGATCGCCAAACATTGGTGGACCGGGTGGTGTGGTTCAAGCGTCAGTCGTATGTGGATATGTTGGCGGAATTCGCCCCGCACTTTCCGGATTAGCGCGCTACCCGCACGACCCCGACTAACCGAACGACTTAGCGCGCTACCCGCACTTTCCTGAATAGCGTGCTATCCGCACGACCCCGACTAGCGAGCGACCTGCAACATGTCCTTTAGCAGGGCCGCAGCAATTGACGCCTTATGCGCTGCCTCATCGGTCTTGGCGTCGGCCAAATCTTCTTCGGCATCTTTCAGACGCTGTTCAAGATCGGCGCGATCCATGTCGACCACCGGCACTGCTTCGTCGGCCAAAACCGTGCAGCGATCGGCAGAGACTTCGCAGATACCGCCAGCGATGAAAATTTGATCGGCTTCCGCGTTGCCGTCATGAATTTCCAAAACGCCCGGGCGCACCGTGGAAATCACCGGGGCGTGGCCGGGAAGCACACCAAAATCGCCTTCGGTTCCTGGCACCACCACCATATCCGCTTCCCCCGATCGCAACAGACGTTCGGGTGAAACCAATTCGTATGCGATTTTTTCGGCCATGGTTATTTAGGCCGCCTCTGCCGCCATGCGCTTGGCTTTTTCCACCGCTTCTTCGATGGTTCCGACCATCAAGAATGCGGTTTCCGGCAGATCGTCATACCGTCCTTCGGTCAATTCCTTGAACCCGCGAATGGTGTCTTCCAACGACACCAACACGCCGGGGGTGCCGGTGAAGATCTCCGCCACATGGAACGGCTGGCTTAGGAAGCGTTCGATTTTACGGGCGCGGGAAACGGTGAGTTTGTCTTCTTCCGACAGCTCATCCATACCCAAAATCGCGATGATGTCCTGCAAAGATTTGTACGTCTGCAAAATCCGTTGGACTTCGCGGGCGACGGCATAATGTTCGTCGCCGACAACCCGAGGGTCCAACATGCGCGAATTAGAATCCAGCGGATCGACGGCGGGATAAATGCCTTTTTCGGAAATCGCCCGGCTCAGCACCGTTGTGGCGTCCAAGTGGGCGAACGATGTGGCCGGTGCCGGATCGGTCAAGTCATCGGCGGGCACATAAATCGCCTGCACCGAGGTGATGGATCCCTTGTTGGTGGACGTAATGCGTTCCTGCAACGTGCCCATGTCAGTGGCCAACGTCGGCTGATAGCCCACGGCGGATGGAATACGCCCCAGCAGCGCCGAGACTTCAGAGCCGGCCTGAGTGAACCGGAAGATGTTATCGATGAACAACAACACATCTTGGCCTTCTTCATCGCGGAAGTACTCCGCCAATGTCAGGCCGGTCAGACCAACTCGGGCGCGGGCCCCTGGGGGCTCGTTCATTTGGCCGTAAACCAGCGCGGCCTTGCTATCGCCATCCAAGTTGATGACGCCTGATTCCTGCATTTCTTGGTACAGATCGTTGCCTTCACGGGTGCGTTCGCCAACGCCCGCGAACACCGAATAACCGCCGTGGGCCTTGGCGATGTTGTTGATCAATTCCATGATAATCACGGTCTTGCCAACGCCGGCGCCGCCGAACAGTCCGATCTTGCCGCCGCGGGCATAGGGTGCCAACAAATCGACGACCTTGATCCCGGTGACCAGAATTTCAGCCTCGGTGGATTGATCGACAAATTCAGGTGCGGACCTGTGGATCGGCAAGGTCTTTTCGTGTTTGACATCCCCCAAGCCATCGATGGGTTCGCCAATCACATTCAAAATCCGTCCCAAAGTTCCGGGACCCACGGGCACCGAAATCGGGTTCCCTGAGTCGGTGACTTCCAGTCCCCGGACCATGCCTTCAGTAGAATCCATGGCGATGGTTCGCACTGTGGATTGGCCCAAATGCTGGGCGACTTCCAGAACCAGTCGTTTGCCCTGGTTTTCGGTTTCCAAGGCATTCAGCATGGCAGGCAACTGGCCTTCGGGGAATACGACGTCCACCACGGCACCCATAATTTGGCTGACCTTGCCGACAGAATTGCTTTTAGTATTCATGGTAACTCCAATGCGCTCCGTGATCCTGGCCGCCTATACAGCTTCGGCGCCCGCGATGATTTCAATCAATTCCGTAGTAATCGCAGCCTGTCGGGCGCGATTGTATGTCAATGTCAGCCCGTCGATCATGTCGGAGGCGTTGCGCGTGGCGCTGTCCATCGCCGTCATCCGCGCGCCCTGCTCGCTGGCTGCGTTTTCCAAAAGCCCGTGGAAAACCTGGATCGCCAAATTGCGCGGCAGCAGGTCTGCCAAAATCTCCATTTCGCCGGGCTCGGCATCATATGTACCGCCGTCTTCCAGTGCCGATGCCCCATCGTCGGCCACCGCCACCGGGATCAATTGATGCTCGGTGACAATTTGTTCCATGACCGATTTGAAGTGGCTGTAAAACATTAGGCACACATCGAAATCGCCAGCATCGAACATGGACATGACGCGATCGGAAATTGGCGTCGCGTCGGAAAATGCGATGCGGCGAATCGCCGACATGTCGATGGTGTCAATAATGAGGTTGCTGAAATCCCGGCCCAGCATGTCGCGGCCTTTTTTGCCGATGCACAGCAGCGAAACTTTTTTGCCCTCACCCTGCAGGTCCTGGATTTTGCTCCGGGCGGCGCGCACCAAATTGGCGTTGAACCCGCCGCACAGGCCGCGTTCCGATGTGGCTAGTACGATCAGGTAGGTGTCATCCTTGCCTGTGCCCGCTAACAATTTGGGCATGTCATCGGATTTCGGCATACCACCGGCCACCGACGCCATGACCTGGGACATGCGTTCGGAAAATGGGCGCGCGGCTTCGGCTTGTTCCTGGGCACGGCGCAGCTTCGACGCCGCAACCATTTTCATGGCCGACGTGATTTTCTGGGTCGAGGCAACGCTTGAAATGCGTTCCTTCAGGATTTTGAGGTTAGCCAATTCAGATGCTCCCGGTCCGCTTTGCTCTTACGCGAACTTGGCAGCAATGCCGCCAATAATTGTATTCAGCTTTTCCGTTGTCTCGTCGGAAAGCTTGGCCTCGGTACGGATGGTTTCCAAGACGTCGCTGTGGGCGTCCCGCATCTCTTTCAGCATCGATTCTTCGAACCGGTTGACGTCGCGCACCGGAATTTTGTCCAAGAACCCGTTCACGCCGGAAAAGATCGATACCACTTGCTCTTCCACCGGCATGGGAACGTATTGGCCCTGCTTCAACAGTTCGGTCAGGCGATCGCCACGGGCCAGCAGACGCTGGGTGGCCGGATCCAAATCCGATGCAAACTGCGCGAAAGCAGCCATTTCCCGGTAGTTAGCAAGTTCCAACTTGATCGAGCCCGCCACCTGTTTCATGGCTTTGATCTGGGCGGCTGAGCCCACTCGGCTAACGCTTAGACCGACGTTAATGGCGGGGCGTACCCCTTGGAAAAACAGGCTGGATTCCAAGAAAATCTGGCCGTCGGTAATGGAAATCACGTTGGTCGGGATATACGCCGAAACGTCCCCGGCTTGGGTTTCAATCACCGGCAAAGCCGTCAGGGAACCGCTGCCGCCGTCATCGCTGAGCTTGGCCGCGCGTTCCAACAAACGAGAATGCAAATAGAACACGTCGCCGGGATACGCTTCGCGGCCCGGCGGGCGACGCAGCAACAACGACATTTGGCGGTAAGACACGGCGTGCTTCGACAGATCGTCATAAACGATCAACCCGTGCATGCCGTTGTCGCGGAAAAATTCACCCATGGCACACCCGGTATAAGGTGCCAAGAATTGCAGAGGCGCAGGTTCAGACGCCGACGCCGAAACAATGATGGTGTATTCCAGCGCGCCGTTCTCGGCCAAAATTTTGGCCACCTGGGCAACCGTCGAACGCTTTTGTCCGATGGCCACATAGATGCAATACAGCTTCTTCGATTCATCAGAACCGGCGTTGACTTCTTTTTGGTTGATGATCGCGTCGATGGCCACTGCCGTCTTGCCGGTCTGACGGTCACCAATAATCAATTCGCGCTGACCACGGCCCACAGGCACCAACGCATCAAGGGCTTTCAAGCCGGTCTGCATGGGCTCTGTCACTGGCTGGCGCTGCATGATGCCGGGCGCCTTGACCTCGACCAATTTGCGTTCGGCGTCTTCGATCGGTCCTTTGCCATCGATTGGGTTGCCAAGGGCATCCACCACCCGGCCCAACAGGCCACGGCCCACCGGCACGTCGACGATGTCGCCGGTACGCTTGACCACGTCGCCTTCGCGGATGCCTCGGTCATCGCCGAAGATCACGATCCCGACATTGTCGGTTTCCAAATTCAGCGCCATGCCCCGAATACCACCAGGGAATTCGACCATTTCACCGGCCTGGACGTTATCCAGCCCATAGGCCCGGGCGATACCGTCACCGACTGACAGGACTTGGCCGACCTCTGACACTTCGGCTTCGGTGCCGAACCCAGAAATTTGTTCTTTTAGAATCGCCGAAATTTCGGCGGCACGGATTTCCATTATCCGACCTCTTTCAGACTAAGTTGGAGATTATTGAGCTGGGTGCGCAGGGAAAAATCGATCATGCGCGAGCCCACACGGACCACCAAGCCGCCCAGAACGCCTGGATCGACATTGGTGCTTAATTGCACTTCGCGCCCCACCGCTTTGGCGAGGCTTTTTTCGATAGAAGAAATCTGTTCGGCGCTTAGTTTGGTGGCCGATGTGACCTCGGCCGCGATTTCGCCCTTGAACTGGGAAACCAACAAATTGAATTGCCCAATCATTCCGCGCAGATTGGAAAGTCGACCATTATCAGCGACGGTGCCAACGAAATTCGCCACCAAATCGGTGAGCCCAGCCTTGGCCACCAGTGCCGCCATGGCCGAGGCCTGATCGACCCGCGCCACCACCGGGCTGCGGACCAGACGCGCCAAATCATCACTGTCATCGATCATGGCTGCCAATGTGCTGAGATCGCCCAACACAGCATCGATCGCTTTCTGCTCCGCCGCCAAATCAAACAGCGCAGTTGCGTACCGGCCATCAAGGCCGGAAACGGATGTCGGTTCTGCAGTCACTAGGAATTGCCCTGCCTGGCTTTAGTCAAAAAGCCGGTAACTTATTGAAATTCAATAACAAATCCAAACAGGGGCTCCGCTGAGAAAGCCGCTGTCTGAGCAAGGAAATCCGTAACACACTCGCCCGAGCGAAGCAACATAACCTCGGGCAATTTGACTGCGGTTATTCGCCGCTACAAAAAGCTGTAGGGATCAACGTCCACTTGTAATCGCACGCCAGAGGGCGTTTTGACCCCCTCCAGCCACCGGCGCACATAGGCCTGAACGTTCACCGATCGCGCCGCCCGCAATAACAGCCGATGACGGTGGCGGCCCCGCAACATGGACAGGGGCGCAGGCGCGGGCCCCAAAACCCGCACACCTTTTTGCCCCGGTGCCGCCCGGGCAACCGTCCGGGCAAAGGTCTCGGTCGCCCCAGGGTCCGGCCCGGAGATAATTAAAGCCACCAGCCGACCAAAGGGCGGCAGCTTTTGCGCTTCGCGGTCTTCGGCTTCGCGCGCCAAAAACGCATCGCGATCCCCGGAAATCAGCGCCGCCATCACTGGGTGATCGGGGTGATAGGTCTGCAAAAAAGCCCGCCCCGGGCGTTCTGCACGCCCTGCGCGCCCGGCCACCTGACTGAGCAGTTGATATGTTCGCTCGGTCGCCCGCAAATCCCCGCCGGATAGCCCCAAATCTGCATCCACCACTGCCACCACCGTCAACAGCGGGAAATGGTGGCCCTTGGCGACGATTTGGGTGCCGATCAAAATATCAAATTCGTGGTTGGCCATGGCCTGGACCATTTCCGCCGCCGCCGCCGGGCCGGTGACCGTGTCGCTGGCCATAACCGCGGTGCGGGCCTGGGGGAACAGAGCGGCGATTTCTTCGGCCACGCGCTCCACCCCGGGGCCGCACGCCGCCATGGAATCCTGGGCACCGCATTCCGGGCAGCTTTCCGGCTGGCGCACCCGGTGGCCGCAGTGGTGACATTCCATGTGCCCCGTATGGCGATGTTCCACCAGCCAGGCTGAACAATTCGGGCACTCCATGCGATGGCCACAGGTGCGGCACAAGGTAAGCGGCGCATAGCCCCGGCGATTGAGAAACACCATGGCTTGGGAGCCGGCGTCCAATTCCGCCCCAATGGCGTCGGTGACCACCGGTGACAGCCAGTGGCCCCGGGGCGGCGGATCGGCCCGCATATCAACAGTCTGCATGTGGGGTAATTCCGCTGGGCCATGGCGGTCGGCCAAATGAACCCGGCCATAGCGCCCGGACTGGGTATTCACCATGGTTTCCAACGACGGTGTGGCGGACACCAAAATGGTCAGAAACGCACCGGTCCGGGCCCGCACCACAGCCATATCGCGGGCGTTGTAAATCACCCCGTCTTCTTGTTTGTAGGACCCGTCGTGTTCTTCATCCACCACGATCAGGCCCAGATTGGGAAAAGGCAAAAACAGCGCCGACCGGGCCCCTACCACCACTTGGACGTTGTTTTCAGCCACCGCCCGCCAGGTTGCCCGACGTTTCGATGCTGTCAGATCGGAATGCCATTCGGCGGGGGCGGCACCGAACCGCCGTTGGAACCGCTCCAACCATTGTGAGGTCAGGGAAATTTCCGGCACCAGGACCAAGGCTTGATTACCAGCCCGCAAGGTTTCCGCCACCGCATCCAGATAGACCTCGGTCTTGCCCGCACCGGTGACCCCATCTAGCAACGTCACCGAAAATTCAGACGCCTTCACCGCCGCAATTAGGGACGCCGCCGCCTGGGTCTGACCAGCCGACAAGGGTGGGCCTTCGATGGACGGATCAGGCTGACCAAACCCGGCGCTTGGGAATAGTTGCACCGGAATTAGCGCCTTCAGATTTGCCAGGCCTTTGACCACCGACGGCGTAACCCCCGCTGCCCGGGCCAATTCCACCGCTGTGCGGGGCGGGTGGGCCCCAACTTCTTCCAGCACCCGCGACCGGGCCGGTGTCATGCGGTCGGGGGTAGCAGACCCCAGGGCGTATGCGGTTTGGGGTTTTGGCGGAGCCAAGGCGGCGGGCACGCTCATGGCAAGCTTTAGAACAGAGCCCAGGGTGGCCAAGGTGTAGTCAGAAACCCACGCCAAGAATTCCCGCTGGGCTGATGGCATCGGCGGCACGTCCAAGATTGCAACGATGTCGCGCAGGCGATCTGCCGCCACTTCGCCGGTGCCCGCCGCCCAAACAACACCGCTGATCTGACGGGGGCCCAACGGCACCGTGACGAAATCCCCCAAGGCCACGGTGATCCCATCGGGCACCCGGTAATCATAGGCGCCAGCCAATGGCAGAGGCACCAAGACAGCCACCGTCGCACCGCTGGCGAAGTCATTTTCTCGGGCGGTGGCGGGGGCCTTTTCCATGGTCTACACTGTGCATGGCTCGTAACACGGCACAAGCGCGACGGGAGACTATGAGTTCCAAACCAGAGAACACGATCCCATCGCGGCGGCCGGAAATGTCCGCCTCTGACGTTTCGGACTACCTAGCCGAAAATCCCAATTTTCTGAATGAACACCCCGAACTGGTGGAAGTCTTGGTGCCGCCGTCCGAGCGCACCGGGCGCAACGTTCTTGATATGCAGCGGTTCATGGTGGAGCGCATGCAGAAGACCTTGGGGGAGGTCAAAGACCGCCAAGGAGAAATCGTCGCCGCCACCCGCAGCAACCTTTCAAGTCTTTCGCGAATCCATGCGGCCGTGTTGGCAATGTACGAGCCCAGCACGTTTCATCAATTGGTTGAGGTAATCACCACCGAAGTTGCCGAAATTCTGGAAGTCGACGTGGTGACCATTTGCGTCGAATCCGTCGACACCGAGCCGGGAAAATTGGCGTCCACTTCCGGGGTGATCGTGGTCGAGCCGGGCACGGTGGATGACCTGATCGGCCGGGGCCAAGACGCCACCCTGCGGGACGAACTGGATTCTGAGAACATTGTGTTCGGGGGCGCATCAACATTGGTGAAGTCCGACGCCCTGGTGCGCCTGAACGTTGGCCAAAAGGTACCGCCCGCGTTGCTGGCCATGGGCAGCCGGAACGATGACCGCTTCACCCCATCCCAGGGCACCGAGCTTCTGACATTTTTGGGATTGGCCATGAGCCACCGCATGCGGGAATGGTTGGAGCGGGGCGAATAGACAGCGCTCTCATTAACGCGCCGCTGGGCAAGGCCGTGGCCACGTGGCTAGAATGGCTGTCCGGTGAACGGCGATATTCAGCCCATACTCTTTCTGCCTATACCCGCGACCTGACCACATTTTTCGAATTTATGAGCGCCCACTTGGGCGGATCGGTCACCCTGGCAAATCTGTCAGAACTGCGTGCCGCCGATTTTCGCAGCTACATGGCGGCCCGGCGGAATGACGGCATCGGCGCGACCTCGCTGGCCCGGGGGCTTTCCGTGGTGCGCGGGTTTTATCGGTATTTGGATGTCCATGGCTTGGCCCACAATCCGGCTTTGGCCTCTGTGCGCACGCCTAAGCAACCCCATTCGGTGCCAAAGGCTTTGAGCGTTTCCGACGCCAAATCGGTGGTGGACGGAGTCATGGATGACACGGGTGAGCCGTGGGTGGGCATGCGTGATGCGGCGGTATTGTTGCTGGCCTATGGCTGTGGTCTGCGTATTTCCGAAGCCTTGGGCCTTAATCGCGGGGATGTGCCCTTGGGGGCCACCCTGGTCATCACCGGCAAGGGCAACAAGCAGCGCATGGTGCCGGTGTTACCGGCTGTCCACGAAGCTGTGGACGCTTACCTGGCCCAAGTGCCCTTTGCCATGGAGCCTGCCAGCCCATTGTTCGTGGGGGTCCGTGGCAAACGCCTGAACGCCGGGGTGGTCCAGACAAAAATGCGGTCGGTGCGGCGGGTTTTGGGGCTGCCCGACACGGCGACGCCCCATGCCCTGCGCCACAGCTTCGCCACACATTTGTTGGCAGGGGGCGGCGATTTGCGGACGATCCAGGAATTGTTGGGTCACGCGTCGTTATCCACCACCCAACGGTATACCGAAGTGGATGGCGCGCGGCTGATGGAGGTTTACGACAGCGCCCACCCGCGGGCGCGGGTTTAGAAGTGTATCGCGTGGCCGGCCACATCCAGGGCGGCTTCTTTCATGGCTTCGGCCAGAGTCGGATGGGCATGGCAAGTGCGGGCGATATCTTCGGCTGAGCCACCAAATTCCATGGCCAGCACGGCCTCGTGGATCAGGGTTCCAGCCTCGGCCCCCAAAATATGCACCCCCAACACCCGGTCGGTTGATTTGTCCGCCAGGATCTTCACAAAGCCCTCGGTGAAGCCATTTGATTTGGCCCGGGCATTGGCGGTGAAGGGAAATTTGCCCACGGTGTATTCAACGCCGTCGGCTTTAAGGGCCTGTTCGGTTGCTCCGACGGAGGCCGCTTCGGGCCAAGTGTAGGCGACGCCGGGGACGGTGTTGTAATCCACCTCCGCATGGTGCCCCGCCATCATTTCGACGCAGGCAACGCCGTCTTCGGATGCTTTGTGCGCCAACATGGGCCCGGGAATGCAGTCGCCGATGGCGTATATGCCGGGAACGTTTGTGGAATATGTGTGGTCCACCTGGACGATCCCGCGCTTGTCCATGGTGACCCCCAGGGCGTCCAATCCCAGGCCCTTGGTGTAAGGAATGCGACCGACGGATACCAACACCACGTCGGCTTTCAGAGTTTCTGATTTGCCCCCCGCTGCCCCTTCGATGGTCAGGGCGACCCCGGTTTTATTGGCCTTGGCGCCGGTAACCTTCGACGACATCTTGAATTTCATGCCCTGCTTTTTCAAAGATCGCATCAAATGCTTCGCAACTTCGCCGTCCATGCTGGGCGTGATGTGATCCAAGAATTCGACGACGGTGACTTGGGCGCCCAAACGCATCCAAACCGATCCCAATTCCAGGCCAATAAAGCCGCCGCCGATGACCACCAGATGTTTGGGAACTTTCGACAGGGACAATCCGCCGGCGGACGAAACGATGCGTTTTTCGTCAATTTTGATGCCCGGCAACGGTGTGACCTCGGACCCCGTGGCGATGATGATGCGCGGGGTGGTCAGTGTTTGCTTCTTCCCGCCGTCATTGGGGGTGACCAAAACCTCGCCTGATTTTGGAATGGTGCCGGTGCCCTTTACGTGGGTGATTTTGTTTTTCTTGAACAGGAAACCGACGCCACTGGTGAGCTGTTCGACCACCGTGTCCTTGCGTGCCAGCATGGTTTTCAGATCGACAGCCAAGCCGGTGGTTTTGATCCCGTGGGCGGCGAACTCGTGCCCTGCCTCGGCAAACAAATGCGACGACTGCAAAAGCGCTTTGGAGGGAATGCAGCCGACGTTCAGGCAGGTGCCCCCCAAACGGTCGCGGGATTCAACAACCGCCACTGACATGCCCAATTGGGCGGCGCGAATGGCGGCCACATAGCCCCCGGGGCCGCCGCCGATAATCACAATGTCAAATTCAGCCATCTAAATATCCAACAACATACGCTGGGGGTCTTCGATGCATTCCTTGATTCGCACCAAGAACGTCACGGCCCCCTGGCCATCGACAACCCGGTGATCATAAGACAACGCGGTGTACATCATTGGCCGCACTTCCACGCCATCGCCCACAGCCATGGGCCTGGGTTGGATATTGTGCATCCCCAAAATCCCCGACTGGGGGGTGTTTAAAATGGGCGTGGAAAGCATAGAGCCGTACACCCCGCCGTTGGTGATGGTGAAGGTACCGCCCTGCATGTCATCAACCGCCAGGGTTCCGGCCCGGCCCTTTGACGCCAGAGATTTGATGGATTGTTCCACACCGGCAAACGTCATCTGATCGGCATCGTGCACCACCGGCACCACCAATCCCTTTGGCGTGCCCACGGCAACGCCGATGTCGTAATGATTTTTGTAGACGATGTCGGTGCCATCGATCTCTGCATTGACCTCGGGGATTTCCCGCAAAGCGACAATCGCCGCCTTCACGAAAAACGACATGAAGCCCAGGCGCACCCCGTGACGTTCTTCGTATTCGTCGCGGTATTGCTTGCGCAGGGCGATGACCGCCGACATGTCCACTTCGTTAAACGTTGTGAGCATGGCCGCAGTGTTCTGGGCTTCCTTCAAATGCTCGGCGATGCGTTGGCGGATGCGCGACATGGGCACCCGTTCTTCGCGCGGCCCGGTTCGGCCATGGGGCGGTGCTGGGGGTGCTGGCGATGGCGTTGAACCCTGCGCCAAATGTGCCAAGACATCGCCTTTTAGAATGCGACCGCCTTTACCGGTTGCTGAAATTTTTCCGGGATCAAGGGCATTTTCCGCCACCAAATTCCGCACCGCCGGAGACAAAGCCGCCGCGGCAGCCGGTGCCGGTGAGGGTGCAGGAGGCGCAGCTTGAACAGGGGCCGGGGTAGGTTCCGGCGTTGGTGGTGGTGCCGGCGGTGGTGCCGCCACCGCGCCAGCTTCGCCTTCGGCGATGGCCCCCAACAAGGCGCTGACTTCAACCGTGGCACCCTCGTCCGCGGCGATGCTTTCTAATTTTCCGGCGACCGGCGCTGGCACTTCCAATGTCACCTTATCGGTTTCCAATTCCACCAGGGGCTCGTCAGCCACGACTTGGTCGCCCGCTGACTTGAACCATTTGGCCACCGTTGCTTCGGTAACGGATTCGCCCAACGTTGGGACTTTAATTTCAACGGTCATAATTGCCTCGGCTGCCTTAGATGTTCAGTGCGTCGTCGATGAGCTGCGCCGTCAGTTCTTTGTGGTGCCCCATGGAGCCCGGAGCCGGGGACGCCATGGCGGGTGGGCCAGCGTACCCTGGGCGGGATGTCTTGGAACCAATTTCAGCGAACAAATCTTCGAGACGAGGTTCGACAAATGTCCAGGCCCCGGCGTTTCGCGGTTCTTCTTGGCACCAAACGATTTCGGCGTTCGGGAACCGTGCCAATTCTTCGGCCAAGGCTTTATCTGGGAACGGATAGATCTGTTCCAGACGCATGACATAGACATCGTTGATGTCGCGTTTTTCTTTTGCTTCCAACAATTCGTAATAGACCTTGCCCGCGCACAGAACGACCCGGCGGATCTTTTTGTCGGTCACCAAACTTTCGTGGTCGTCCCACAACACCCGGTGGAAGCTGCGGTCACCGATCAAATCTTCAAATGTCGAGATCACCCGTTTGTGGCGCAACAATGATTTCGGCGACATGACAATCAACGGTTTGCGGAATTCCCGGTGAACTTGCCGCCGCAAAGCATGGAAGTAGCTGGCCGGCGTGGTGGGATAAATCACCTGCAAATTATCTTCGGCGCACAGCTGCAAATAACGCTCAGGCCGGGCAGACGAATGCTCAGGCCCTTGGCCTTCTTGGCCGTGAGGCAACAGCAAAACCAGGCCAGACATGCGCAGCCATTTGCTTTCAGCTGAGGCAATGAATTGGTCGATGATGACCTGGGCACCATTGGCGAAATCGCCGAACTGGGCTTCCCACAACACCAGGGCGTTGGGTTCAGCCAAGCTGTAGCCATATTCAAATCCCAGGACCGCCATTTCCGACAGCATGGAATCCACCACCGTGTATTCGGCCTGGCCGTCAGCGATGTTGTTCAGGGGGACGTGCTTGACCTCGTCGGATTGGCTGGTCAGCACCGAATGACGGTGGGAAAACGTTCCGCGCCCGGAATCTTGCCCGGATAGGCGCACCGGGTGGCCTTCGGTCAACAAAGTGCCGAACGCCAGCGCCTCCGCCGTGGCCCAATCAATTCCGGCACCGCTTTCAAGGGCTTCTGCCTTGCGGGTCATGACCCGGCGCAAGGTCCGATGAAGATCAAACCCTTCCGGGTACGCCGCCAAGGCTTTGCCGACTTTGACCAAGGCGGAACGTTTCACGGACGTCTTGCCGCGTCGAGCGCCGCTGCTGGCACGCTTCATTCCAGACCATTTGCCTTCCAGCCAATCCGCCTTGTTGGGGCGGTACGACTTGGCGGCTTCGAATTCCTTTTCCAAATAGGCATGGTGATCGGAAGCCATGGCGTCGGTCTGCTCTTTAGTCATCACCCCTTCGGCCACAAGGCGGTCGGCATACATTTGACGCACCGGCAGGTGGCCACCGATTGTTTGGTACATGACCGGTTGGGTGAAGGACGGTTCATCCCCCTCGTTGTGGCCGAACCGGCGATAACAGAACATGTCGATCACCACGTCGCGGCCAAATTTAATCCGGAAATCGGTGGCGATCTTGGCCACGTGGGTGACGGCTTCTGGGTCGTCGCCGTTGACGTGAAGAATGGGTGCCTGAACCCCCTTAGCCACGTCAGACGGGTACGGGGACGACCGGGAAAATCCTGGATTGGTAGTGAAGCCGATTTGGTTGTTGACGATCAGATGGATCGTGCCGCCGGTGCGATAGCCTTTCAATTCCGACAGGCCCAAGCATTCGGCGACAATGCCCTGGCCAGCGAACGCCGCGTCACCGTGCATCAAAACACCCATGGCTTTTAGATAATCATGGCCGCCATGATGGGTTTGTTTTGCCCGAACCTTGCCCGCCACCACCGGGTTGACCGCTTCCAAATGCGATGGGTTGGCGGTCAAGGAAAGATGCAATTTTTTACCGTTGAATGTGCGGTCAGTAGAGGTGCCCAGGTGATATTTCACATCGCCCGATCCCTGAACATCCCCGGGCATGGACGGCACCCCTTCGAATTCAGACAAAATCGCCGACACCGGTTTTTTCAGGGTGTTGGCCAAAATGTTTAGCCGCCCCCTGTGCGGCATGCCGATGACAATTTCTTCGACATTTTTCTGGGCGGCACGGTCGGCGATGGCTTCCATGGCCGCAATCAAAGACTCCGCCCCGTCAACGCCGAACCGCTTGGTGCCGGTGTATTTCAGACCCAAAAATCGTTCCAGGCCTTCGGCTTCCGTCAGCTGTTGCAGCAACGCTTTTTTGCTCGCCGCCGAATATGTCGGGTGAAACATCGGGTCTTCGATACGCACCTGCAGCCAGGCCCGTTGTTCGGGGATCTGGATGTGCATGAATTCGTAGCCAATGTTGGCGCTGTATGTGCTGTTTAGAAAATCGCAGATTTCCCGGACAGTCATTTGTTCCTTGCCCAGGGCGTTGTCCAAAAATATTGGGTGGTCGAATTCGGCCTCGGTAAAGCCGTAATATTCCGGGGTCAGTTCTGGGTGCTGTTCGTCCCGCGCCAGTCCCAGTGGGTCCAGTTCAGCATGCAAATGGCCGCGCACGCGAAAGGCGCGGATAAGCATACGGGCGCGGATGATGTCCATGGCCGCGGATCGGAAATCCGATGCGTCGCGCAGCGCTTGGGAAATTTCTTCTTCGAATTGGAAGGATCGTGATCGGCCCCAACTGGCACCGCCGTTCTTGGCACGGGCCGGGCCTGGTTCGGGCTGTTCGGCCCCGAACAATTCCTGCCAGGATGGGTCTACTGATTTTGGGTCGTCGAGAAAGCGGAAGTACAAATCTTCCACGAACGCGGCATCGGAGCCTGCGGGTAGTGTTTTGGTCGCGCCTTCGTCTTCCATCCGTTCACC
>JABHVE010000100.1 GCA_018658465.1 Alphaproteobacteria bacterium | reverse complement strand
GTTCGCGGCCAAGCCGTTGACCAACTTCGGCATCATGCAGGCGATGTGTGATTATTCTCCCAGCACCCTGACCGAGCAAAAATGCAGCCAATTGGTCAAACGCATGACGATCTTGACCGATGGCCGGGCAACCATTTGCTGCGGCGACAACCAGAACATTGGTGTGGTGGGCAACGTCAAGGAAACCAGCGCGCTAGAGGTTTGGAATTCCGATCTTTACAACAAATGGCGGGGCTATCACCGCACCGGCCAAACCCAGCACATTCCGCTCTGCAAAGACTGCGTGTTCGGCGGGGCTTAAGCCCGCTGGGGCTGACCGCCTAGCCGCTCAATCGGTCATCGCTTGCGCTGAGCCAGCGCGGCAGCTAAGTCCTTTAAGGTCGCGGTTAAGGTTCCAGGCCCTCTCTCAGCATGTTGTTCAATTCCCCCCAGTTCCTGTTCGTTTTTTTGCCATTGGTGCTTGGGGGATACTTTTTAATTGCGGCCAAAAATCGGACCGCCGCCGCGGTGGCGTTTTTGGCGCTGGCTTCGTTGGTTTTCTATGCCTATTGGAAGCCCATATACCTAGTTCTAATCCTGGCCTCAGTGCTGGGAAATTTTGGCATCTCCCGATGGCTGACCAGGACAGAACCAGACCGCGCCCGGCGGTGGATTTTGATCCTGGGCGTCGTCTTCAATTTGGGCTTGCTGGGATACTTTAAATACGCTGCGTTTGTTGTAACCAACGCGGCCTTGGCTCTGGGTCAATCGTGGTCCGTTGGCCACATCATGCTGCCCTTGGCCATTTCCTTTTTCACCTTTCAGCAAATCGCCTATCTAGTGGATTGCTGGCGGGGCAATACGACGCCGCCGACCTTGGCCCGATACCTGTTGTTCGTCGCGTTTTTTCCGCAACTGATCGCGGGTCCAATCGTTCATCACTATGAACTGCTGCCGCAATTTGATGCCCTGGCTACCCGTCGCCCGAGGCTCGCTCCGTTGGTGGCGGGGCTGACAATCTTCTTTGCTGGGCTGTTCAAGAAAGTCGTTCTGGCAGACAGCATTGGTGCCCATGCCGACACAGTGTTTGACGCAGTGGCGGCCGGTGCCGCTGTCGGTGGGTTTGACGCCTGGATCGGTGCGTTCGCTTTTGGCTTCCAAATCTATTTCGATTTTTCCGCCTACTCCGACATGGCCATCGGCCTGGCACTGATGTTCGGCATCCGCCTGCCGCTGAATTTCAACAGCCCGTACAAAGCCGCCAGCATTATCGATTTTTGGCGGCGCTGGCATATGACCCTGTCGCGGTTTTTGCGGGAACACTTGTATGTCCCATTGGGCGGAAATCGTCACGGTCGAGCAAAGCAGATGCGCAACATTTTGATCGTCATGGTGCTGGGAGGATTGTGGCACGGAGCCGGGTGGGGATTCGTATTGTGGGGTGGGCTCCACGGCATTTATCTGGTGCTGAACCATGCTTGGCGTACATTTGGCATACCCGTGCCATTGGCCGTCGGTCGGTTGGCAACGCTGATCGCTGTGATGTTCGCCTGGGTGCCATTTCGGGCAGAGACGTGGGACAGAACCGCGACGATGTGGGCAGCAATGTTGGGCGGCGGAGAGGCGACGGCAAGATTGACGAACCCTATGCTTGCCGCCGCCGTGATGATGGGTGCTTTGGCCATCGTATGGATACTGCCCAACACCCAGGATTGGACGGGATTTTCCCGGAAAGAGGCCGTGGCGCGCTTGGCTTCCTGGCGACCCACCCGGACCTGGGCGGTGGTCAATGCGGGGATCGCTATGGTTGGAATAGCGATGATCTTGACCCGGTCTGAAACGCAGGAGTTTCTGTATTTCCAATTCTGATCCCCTTCGTCGAAATGGCTTGCTCTATTTGGGCCTGGTCGTGGCATTCCTGATTCTCTATGGGGCCGGGCGGCCGGCCATCGGCGGCTTGTTCCTTTGGCGCGCCGGGGAATTCGGGGCATTGTCAGACATCGTCGCCCACCAGCAAGAATTCGGCGCCAAGTACGGCAGCGCCCTTCATGATGACGAATTCGCCTACAAACTGGAATTGGCTACCGTGCGCCGTGCCGAGATCATGGCGTTCGGATCATCGCGCATGCTGCAATTCCGTGAACAACTGTTTTCGGCCTCGTTCACCAATACTGGGCGGGCCATGAGCTCCCTGGACGAAGGCAACGAATTTCTAGCCGCGTTGCCGGCGGACGCCCGGCCCCAGGTAATGATCATTGGCGTTGACCCCTGGTGGTTCAATCCTAATCGCTTGGCCTATACCCCGCGTCGCCCAAGATTGGTTTGGGATATGGGTATGGTGCAGCGGGTATCGGATTGGGTATTGGATGCAAAAATAAGCATCGGCGATATCTGGCGGGTGGCAGTGCTCGGCGACCGTACCAACGATCTGACCCATTACGATAGCATTGGAGTCGCCGCCATCATTCGCGCCACGGGCTATCGCGCCGACGGATCCCGGGATTATGGCCAGCGGTATTTCGATGGAGACCCGACCTTTGATGATCGGAATTTTGCCAACACGCTTGCCAGATTGCCCATCGGCGACGGTCCTTTCGAATTCGGCGACACCGCCGCCCCAGAACGCCTAGGGCAATTTGATAAAATGTTGGAAACCTTGGCGAGCATGGGCATTACCCCGGTGGTGATCCTTCCGCCCTATTCGGAACGACTTTTGGCAGCGATGGCGGCGATGCCTGGGGCCTATGACTACGTGGCTGATGTGCGTGCTTATGTCGCCGGATTGGCGGTAGAATCCTATGACTTCTTAGACCCCGAGCTAATCGGGGCCGACGACTGCGAATTCGTCGACGGGTTTCACGGGGGGGAAATTGTTTATCAGCGCATGTTGGTCCACATGGTCGAACAACACCCCACCAGCGTCTTGGCGCCCTTGATCGATCTGGATCAGCTGCGGACCTCCATCGCGGCTGGCCAGGGGCGGGCCCTGAGCCCGGCCAGCGCCGCTGAATATGCGGGCATCGAAGCTGACTTTTTGCGCCTGGGTTGCCCAAAGGCCAATCCATGACCCTGCGCGAAACCCTTGGACTTCATGTGGCTGCACCCATGATCGGCAGGTTGGCGCGCCGGGGAAAGGCCCAGACCGCGGGCAGGCTGATGGCCAGGCTGGTTTCTCCGCCGCCAATGGATGCGCCAACGCGGTTACTGACCCTGCCAAAGCCCGGGTTCACCCAGGATGCTCAGGCCGCCTTTTCGGGGGACTCCCGGGTGGCGGTTTTGGGGTTCAACCGCGCCTATGTGAAGGCTCCGTATCCGTCGTTTTTGCCCCCCGAAGTCGATGACAACAATTACCGATCCGCTGCCCCGGAATATGACGCGCCGAAAGCAGCGTTACGGGAATTTTGGGCGCAAGCCTGGCCGCACATCCAAAACCGCGCCCGGGCAGACGCGGTGCTGACAGGTAATTTCGGCTATTTCGCGGAACAGGAATTGGCTGATGTGGTCGAAGCCCAGGGCACGCCGTTCATTGCCATGCACAAAGAGTCCCTGAAAACGCCTGGGCGTCAGGTGTTTTTCGAGCGCCTGTACCGGACACGTCGGCAACCGTTTCCTGGCCGTCGCATTCTTGTCTACAACACCATCGAACGGGACGTTCAGGTCGCCGCTGGCATTGCCCCGTCGGAAAACATTTCCGTGTGCGGTATGCCCCGGCTGGATGCTCTTCATGCTTGGCGCGTCCAGGCCGCCCATGACACCGATCCCCCGGCCCGGCCCATGGTGTTGATGTTTTCGTTTCACCCCAAAACCGGGCTGCCGTTTATCCCGCGCAAGCCCGGTGGCCCCCAGGGCCGCATGGAATCCTTGGGTGCCGACGAGCAGGCCCTTGCCTGGACAACATTGCATTTAGAATTCCACAAAGCTGCGGCGCGCCTCGCCCGGGAAAATCCCGACCTGGACGTTGTGGTCAAAGGCAAAGCCGATCTGCCCAAATGGCTCAAGGAAACCACTGGCGGCAGTCTCGATTTCGATGATTTGCCGAACCTTCGGGTGGTCGTCGGTGGCGATCCCCATGATTTGATCAAGGCGGCGTCGGTGATAACCGGGTTTGGCACCACGGCATTGCTAGAGGCCTTGGCGGCGGGGAAACGCGTGGTGCTGCCCCAATTTGCCGAAGCAGCCACGGGGGATACCGTCCCCTTTGTTTTGGATTTGGCCGGTGCCGCTGAAATTGCCGGATCTGTTGACGACTTTGTCGACCGCCTGCTTCGGGGGGCCCAGGTGGACCCCACGCCAGCCGAACACTTGGCCCCAGAAAGCATAGAAATCTTGGACATCTGGGCGGGCAATTCTGACGGTGGGGCCGGGGCCAGGGTGGCCCAGGCGGTCCTAGACGAAATCGCGGCGGCTCAATCGTGATCCAAGCAAATCGAATTTTAGATGGCGCGGCGCGGCGTGCTCTGAGCGCAGGCATTGCGTTGGGGGCCTATGGCCGCAGGCCGGGATTGGTCGGCGGATTGCTGGGACTGGGGGTGCGCCAACTCAATGCTGATGCCGGGCCGTTCGCCCCGCGCATCCTGACCTTGCCCAAGGGCGGCTTCATCGAAGACGTTGATGCAGCCTTCGGCGACGGCGACTTCACCGTCCTGGGATTGGCCCGCTATCACACCAAGGCGCTGTACGGGGGCTTCCTGCCCCAATGGGTGGATGACAACAGCTACCAATCGGCACCGCCGGAAATGGATGCCCGCAAGGCCGCTTTGCGCGGGTTTTGGACCCAGGTTTGGCCCAGGGTTCAGGCCCGGGCCCAGGCCAGCGCGGTGCTGACCGGAAATTTCGCCTATGCCGCCGAACAAGATTTCGGGGCGGTGGTGGAGGCCTCGGGCGTGCCCTTCATCGCCATGCACAAAGAAGCCCTGAAAACACCGGGGCTGGTGAATTTTTACACCACCCTGTACCGGGATCGCCGCCAGCCCTTCCAGGGCCGGAAAATCCTGGTCTACAACACCATCGAACGGGGCATACAAATTGATGCTGGAATCATCCCACCCGATCGGGTTGAGGTCTGCGGCATGCCGCGCTTGGATCGCCTGCACCAATGGCGCATACGTGCTGCCCAATCGGCGGCACCCAGCGGTCGGCCCCTGGTCTTGTTCTTATCGTTTCATCCAAAGACCGGACTGCCGGTGATTCCCAGGAAGCCGGGTGCCGCAGAGGGCCGCCTGGAAAACTTAGGCAATGGACTGGGGGATGTGTCTTGGCATGATCTGTCCGCACAATGCCACCATGCGGTTCTGCGCTTGGCCCGGGAAAATCCCGGCATCGACGTGGTGGTCAAAGGCAAAGGCGACCTGGCCAAATGGCTGGGGCTTACGGGTGCCTCTATCGACCAGGATCGCCCAGACAATCTCAAACTTGTGGTCGGCGGCGACCCCCAAGATTTGATCGCCCGGGCGTCCATCGTCTGCGGCTTCACCACCACGGCATTGTTGGAAGCCATCGCCAGCGGCAAGCCGGTGGTGGTGCCGCGGTTCGCCGAAGCCCTGGACGATGCCAGCAAACCGTTCTTTCTGGATTTGGGTGACGCGGTGGATCACGCGGCGTCCGCCGACGATTTGTATGACCGATTGTTGGCAGGCGCCGTGCCACCGGTGGCACCACCCGCCAACCTGTCCGACCACGCGGCAGACATGCTCGATCACTGGGCCGGAAATCCCGACGGCAAAGCGGGGGACCGAGTGCGGGCGGCGGTAATGGCGGAAATTGGCAGGGGCTCATGACTGATCGCCCTTGGGTGCTGTTGCCCATCGAAACAAAAGTGCGCGAATTCCACGCCAAGATTCTTCAATCGGCGGTGCTGGCGGAGAGAGGGTTCGACGTGGTTTTGGGGGAACAAAACGCCATGATCCGGCAAATGCCGTGGCTGCCGCGCGGGGTCTACATCGACAAAAGTGTGGCCCGTACCAAGACCAAGCCATTCAGACGGCTGGCCGATGCGGGCAACAAAATCGCGGCGTGGTGCGAAGAAGGCTTAGTCTACCGCGATCGCGAAACATACCTGCACGAACGGGTGTCCCCCGACAGCCTTGCCCTGGCCGATCTATTTTTTGCTTGGGGGCCCAACCAGGCCGACGATGTGGGCGGCCATGTGCCAGGGGCCACGGGCAAAATCAAAATCAGCGGCAATCCGCGGTTCGACGTGCTGCGCCCAGAATTGCGCGGTCTGTTCGATGGCGACGCTCAAGCCCTAGCCCAAAAATATGGGCCCTATATCCTCGTCGCCACCAACTTCAGCCGCTACAACCATTTCATGGGTTACGAATTCTGGATCGAAGCGCTGAAAAAGCGCGGCACCATAACCACCCCAGAACAGCTCGCATTTTTTCAGCACTGGCGGGAATACTTGGGGGAATTGTATCGGGGATTTGCCGCCGCATTGCCGACCCTTGCGGCAGCTTTTCCCGATCACCGCATTATTGTGCGGCCGCACCCGTCGGAAGATCATGACGCTTGGCGGCGCGAAACTGCTGATTTGGAGAACGTCACAGTGGCCTTTGAAGGCAGCGTCATTCCCTGGATCGCGGGGTCCGACGCCCTGATCCACAACAGCTGCACCACGGGGGTGGAGGCGTTTTTGTTGGGCAAGCCGGTCATCGCATACCAGCCCGCCACCGACAATGTGCTGGATTCGCACCTGCCCAACGCCTTGAGCCGCCAGGCGTTTGAACCGGAGCAACTGGTGGCGATGGTGACCCAAGGACTGGAGGCTGGAAAACCAGTGTCCAACGACGCCGAGGCCGACAAGTACATTGCTGCGCGAACTGGCCCCCTGGCGGCGGAACGGGTGGCGGACGAATTGGCGGAACTGAATTTGGCCCCGGCGTCGCCGTCTCCCGCCCTGGGTGCCCGGATGCGCATTGCCGCCGATAACGCCGCTGCCCTGTTGGCCCCCGTGGTGCGCCGCCTGCGCTTAGGGGCCAAGGCTCAGGCCTACGCCAATCAAAAATTTCCTGGCATGACGTTGGCTGAGGTTCAGGACGCTATTGTGCCATTGGCACATGTGAGCGGCAGATTTGCCGAAGTCCGGGCCGAACCCATGGCGGCGCGCAATTGTTTCCGCGTTACGACGGTTTCCAAGTCGTGACCGACGCCACATTGCGAGGCGGCTTACGCAAAGCACTGGCCCGGTGGGTCAAGCCGCACCCCTGGGCCTATCGCATTTTGGTGGGCACCTGGAACGGCGGCTTTGGCCTGTGGTCATTTGCTCGTGCGGCAGTCAGTGGCCGCCTGTGGCAGGGCCGCAACGACGCCAAGCTGGGGGAATACCTGGGCCGCCAATCGGTGCTGGAATTCCCCAGCGATCTAGATTTCAGTCACGGTGTTGATGGTCTTCGCGCAGACTTGGAACGTCTCGGCATTCCCTTCAACGAGGGCGGCTGGACGTTCTATTTGCCCCCGTCGACGGCACGGGATGCTGCCTTGCCCAGTTTGGCGGACCAGTTCCCAGGAACGATTGGTCTGAAGATTTTGAAAGACTTGCGCGACCCGATGCACGCGGTTTACACCCCCCACGATGCCAATCCGGCCCCAGGTGCGGCATTGCTGCGCAAGATGACGCCTGCGCCCATCGCCTTGGTGCGGGTGGCCAGCGCTTTGTCGGAAGCCGGTATTGGAGCCCGGGTCCATGACATTGTTCAGCTGAATTCTGCCGGTGCCTCGGCCACGGCATACGTTGTGGACCATCTAGGCGGTGGCGCTCCGACGGCGGATCATCACGCAGAATTTTTGGATCGTCTGTCACAAATTCTGGACCAAGGCGACTTGGTCACGGCAATTCCCAGCATCAAAAATGCCTTGGATTTTGCCGCTCCCGACTGCAACGGCAATCTGATTTTGGATAATGATGGCGTGCCACGGTATGTGGATTTCCAAGCGTTTGCGTTCGCCAACGAACGCCGTGCAATTGCCGGGGTCGCCGATCGGGAAGCCCAGGTCACGCATTTTGGTCGCTCCCGCCTGCACCGGCCCGGCAAATATTTGTACCAAGGCATTCCGGGATTAAGCCCCGGCAAACGCGATGTCCCTATGCGGTGGGCGACCTATGGACAGATGCTGGAACAATCAAATGTTGATTTGGCAGGCCATGTGGCCATCGACGTGGGCTGCAACGCTGGGCTGATGTTGTACGAAGCTGTGGCATCGGGTGCCCGGTGGGGGGTCGGCTGGGACATGCCCGATGTGGCCGCCGCCGCCCGGCGATTGCTGGCATCGTTTGGCGTGACGCGGGCGACCATCATTGGTGGCGAAATTTCCGACACAACCGATTTCGCAGGTGGCATTCCACCGCATCTGGTTGATGCGCCCTGCATATTGTTTCACCTGGCGGTGTCGGATCACGTGGGGTTTCCGCCCTCACTGGCGGCGGTGCCATGGACTTACATGGTGTACGAAGGTCATGCCGATCAGGATATTCAACATGCCAGGGATGAATTGGCAGCCGTGGATTGGTTAGACGGAGACGTCATTCAGTCGCGCATGGTGGGGGATGGGGATTCCCCGGCGCGCCCGGTGTTGCTGTTGAAACGATGACCGCCTCAACCTTCGCCCAATCCGCAACCATCGATGAATTTCTGGCCGCGTGGCTGGATCATGATTGGCTGACCGGGGCCGAGACCTTAGCCTTCAACACATATTACGGCAGCTATCGGCGCAGCTTTTCGCCGCGCGCCCGCGCCCACTACGC
>JABHVE010000131.1 GCA_018658465.1 Alphaproteobacteria bacterium | reverse complement strand
CCAGCCGTAATCGACTTGGGCTTCATCGTAGAAAATCCGCATGTTGTCGGCTTCCCAGGCGGTCTGGTGAAAGCCCAGGCGTGCACCGTTCCCCATGGTCCGCCCAAGGCCCCCCAGAAAAACAAACGCGCAGGCGCTGACGCAATCCCCCTCGACGTGGGTATCCAACCCGAAATCCGCGATCACGGCGGCCATGGGATAGGCAGCCAAAACATCGCCGCCGTCCGAGGTCAACTGGACCGTGGTGATGCCGGGATTAGACAGCAGAATGTCTTGCAGCCATTCGGGATCAATCAGGCTGACCTCTGAAATGTTGGAATTGTATTCAAGAACATCGCCGACGATTTGGAATTTGGAGTAACTTTCCACCAACAGCGTGGCGTATCCGTGTTCTTGCTTCGCCGCCATGCGGTACCAAATCACCGCCTGGGCATTGTCTTCTGCCACACCTTCGCCAAAATCGTACATGGTGCCCAGCATGTACTGAGCCACCAGGTCGCCTTGCAGAGCCGCACGGCGATACCAATCCACAGCCTGAAGGTCGTCAATCTCGACCCCATCGCCCTCGTCATACATCAGGCCCAAATACAATTGCGCCCCCGCGACCCCCTGATCGGCCAGGGGCTGCAACAACCCAATGGCCCCTCGGTAGTCGCCAGCGTCGTAGGCCGCGATGCCGTCTTGCAGGTCATCGGCCCACACCGGACCGGTGGCGGCCAATGCCAATGCAAGTATTGCTGTGGCTAAAATGCGCATGGGGGAAGTCTAACGCGAATTGGCGATCGCCTTCAAAAAATCGCCATCATCCTGAGCCTGTCGAAGGACGAGGCCAGTATTTGTAAGTACACCCACCCACCCTGATCCTCATGCTCTTTCGATCAGATTCACGTAGCCGCTCAATCGAGCGGCCACGATCTGCTCTGCCGCAAGCGGGAGAGGGATTCAAAGCCTAATTTTGAGCCATGGCCTTTTGCACGGTGTCCAACAAGACTTCATCTTCCACCGGCTTTTCTAGGTAGGCATAGGCTCCAGCGGCCAGGCCACGGGATTGCAGCTCTGGCTGGCCTTGGCCAGTGACCATGATGATCGGCAGAGATAGGCCCAATTCCTTGCCACGCTCGATCAGCTCGATGCCGCTCATGCCTGGAAGGTGGACATCAAGAATCAAGCAGCCGTCAGCGTTTGCTCCGGCTTGCTCCAAAAATAACTCGCAGGATTCATAGGGCTCTGCTTCCAAACCCTCGGCTTCCAATCGAATGACCAGCGAGTCCCGCACTGCATCGTCATCATCGACGATGTACACCGCTGTCATGAGTTCCCCAACACCATAAAAATCTTCCACTAACCAACTCTTACCTATTTCGTGCGCATTACCGGCACAACATCGCCCATGGGTGGCACGATGGAAATCCGGGGAAGTACCTAAGTGCAGATCGCGGCGCAGCCGCGTGAATCTGAACGGAATAACAAGTGCAGATCGCGGCGCAGCCGCGTGATTCTGAACGTAATCAAAAACCCCCAAGAAATACCCACTAACCCTGGGGCGGATGGATGATTTCGGCCGTAATCGCCATGCGTACCAGGTGCGACAGGCTTTTGGCCTGCATCTTCTCCATGACCCGAGCCCGGTGGATTTCAACGGTTCTGGGGCTGATATCCAGTTCGTAGGCAATTATTTTGTTCGGCGCGCCCTGAACCACATGATCCAAGACCTCGCGCTCTCGCGGGGTTAGGTTCCCGGCCAGTTCGATGAATTGTTGCGCGGTCTGGTGGGCTTCGTGCTCCTCCACCTGGGTTTGCAGAGCAAGCTGGACTGAGTCCAAAATCGCGGTCTCGGAATAGGGTTTTTCGACAAAATCCGCCGCCCCCGACCGCATGGCCCGCACCGCGGTCTGCACATCACCAAATCCAGTAACAATGATGACCGGCAAATCGCTGCCTTGTTCTCGCAATTTTTCTTGCAGCTCTAGGCCACCCATGTCGGGCATTTGCACATCCAGCAACAGGCACCCCACATCGTCGCTCCCGTGGCCGTCTAAAAATGCCTGGGCGCTGCCGAAGGTCTCGGTGGCGTATCCAGCGGAATCAAGCAATGCCGACAGGCTATCCCGCACCGTTTCGTCGTCGTCGACAATCCATATCGTCGGGTCAGATGTCATTTTTTGCCCCATCCTTTTTCGCTGCCGGCAACGAGAACCTAAATGTGGTGCCGCCGCCGTCGCTTGGTTCGCATTCCAGATCGCCACCGTGATCCAAAACGATGGAGCGGCTGATGGACAAGCCAATTCCCATGCCGTCTGATTTGGTGGTCAAGAACGGTTTGAACAAATTCGCCGCCACGTTTTCAGGCAATCCCGGCCCGTTGTCGATGACCGCCACGCCAACATCGCCATCGTCCTGGGTGGTCACCGCGATCTGTACCCTGGCTTTTTTCTGCTTGGCCAAGGCTTCCAAAGCATTGCGCAAAAGGTTGACCAAAACTTGCTGAATTTGGATGCGGTCAATAAGCACAGACGGCGCGTTCGGCTCCACTTGGATGTCCACCTTCACTCCCGTGCTGCCCTGGCCGATCTGCCCCAACTCAGCGGCTTCTCGCACCACCGCACCGACATCTTCCGGTGATATCCCGCCCTCGTCTTTGTCGGCAAAATTCCGCAGTCGGCGAATAATTTCCCCGGCGCGGACGGCCTGGGCCGATGCCTTATCCAAGGATTCGTTGACCCGGTCGGGGACCTCGATGGACTCTCGTTCCATGATTCGTCGCGATGCTTGGACGTAGTTGGTGATCGCGGTCAATGGCTGGTTCAGTTCATGGGCCAAGACCGATCCCATTTGGCTCAACTCGCTTAGTCGCGACACATGGAACAGCTCGTTGCGCAGCTCCGCCAACCTGCGGCTTTGCTCGCGGGCTTCCTTTTCGGCGTGCTTGCGGTCGGTGATGTCCCGGGCGAATCCGTTGAAAAACTTTTTATCCCCCAGTTTTATTTCATCCACCGCCAATTCCATGGGGAACACGGTGCCGTCTTTTTTCATGCCTTGGACTTCGCGACCTATCCCGATAATGCGCCTTTCGCCAGTGGTGTTATAGCGATCCACATAGCCCCCGTGTTCTTCTTTGTATGGCTGCGGCATCAGCATTTCGATGTTGTTGCCGATGACCTCCCCCGGGCCATAGCCGAACAAGCGTTCCGCCACCGGGCTGAAGGCCGTCACTACGCCTCGGTCATCAACCGTGATGATGGCGTCGGGCACGGTGGCCAGCACCGACCGCAGGCGTTCTTCGCGATCATGGAACGCCTCCAGCGTCCGCCGCAGAGTGCTGCGCGATGTGGCCACCACCGCCAGGGCGGTTCCAGCGCCAATAACCGCAACAATGTACGGGGCCGCCTGGCCCATGAATTCTAGGAACTCCATGGGCGCCACAATAATCTGGACCGCCGTCCCGACGCAAACTATGCCCCTCTTGAACTAGGTGGCGTAGGCATCAAACGCCAAGCAAGCGCTGCGCACCGCCAGCCTGGCCGATTTGGGCACAGTCACTGTGTTTCCAGAAATTTCGGCAGCGCCATCGGCTTCCAAGGGCTTCAAAGCCAAAAGAGAGTCTGCAAACTGGTCAGCGTCGGTACCAAATTCCGCGCACACCTGATCCAAATTCACGGTCAGATCGCACATCAGCCGTTCGATGACGGCGCGGCGCAAGCGATCATCGTCGCCCAAGCGGAACCCGCGCACGGTGGCAAATGACCCCGCAGATATGGCCTTGCGCCAGGCCGGGACCGTTGGCGCATTTTGGATATACCCCTGGGGCAGCGAGCCAATTGCCGAGGCACCAAAGCCGATCAGAGCTCCCGCCGTATCCGTCGTGTATCCCTGGAAATTACGGTGCAATTCCCCGGTGGTTGCGGCGGCAGCCATGGGATCGTTAGTTTTGGCAAAATGGTCCAATCCCACCGGGACATATCCGCGGACGCTCAACCGCTTGGCGGCCGCCCGGTACAATTCCAACCGATCACTGGGGTCGGGCAAGGCATCCACATCCATCAGATTTTGGTGGGGGCGCATGCGCGGCACGTGACCATACCCGAACAACGAAACCCGATCGGGATCCAGGCGCAGAACCCGGTCCATGCCTTCGATCATTGTTTCGGGGGTTTGATAGGGCAACCCATACATAATGTCGAAGCTGATCGATGAAATGCCGTTGGCCCGCAGCAATGCCACGGCATTCTCCACCACCTCGAACGGTTGAACCCGATTAATCGCCAGTTGCACCCGGTCGCTGACATCTTGAACACCGATGCTGACCCGGTTGACCCCGGCCTTGGCCATCGCCGCCACCGTGTCTTCGGAAATGGTCCGAGGATCGATCTCCACCGCCACCTCGGTATTCCCGGAAATATCAAAATGTGTGGCCAACAATGCCATGACCCGCTGGAAATCAGGCCCGGTGGTCAGCGTCGGCGTTCCTCCGCCCCAATGGACATGGGCGGCGCGATGGCCGCCCCCCAAGGCATCCGCAACCATCTCGATTTCCTGGGCCAACAGGTCCAGATATCCGGCGATGGGTTCGTAGTTGTTCACCACCGTCGTCTGGCATCCGCAGAACCAACACAATGACGAACAAAATGGGATGTGTAGGTACAGGGAAAGCGGCGCCGCTGGGTCAAGACGCCCGAGCCATTGGCGATACTCCTCAGGCCCAACGTCCTCGGCGAATTGCAGAGCCGTGGGATAGCTGGTGTAGCGCGGCACACCTTCGGTGTATTTCAGCAGCGCAGCATCTTCCACGGATAAGCTCCTTGGCGGCACTTATTCATTGGCCAGATTACCCTTCAAAAATACCATCGCCCGGGGCGGCCCCGATATCGGTACAAACCGAAACACTGATCTGACGGAGGGTCAGGGAAATTATGGATCGATGCGGAAAAGTGGCGGGAGTGACGGGACTCGAACCCGCGGCCTCCGGCGTGACAGGCCGGCGCTCTAACCAACTGAGCTACACCCCCGGAATGGTCATCGCTGACGCCCGAATGGGTGGGTTGGATGTAATGGACCCCCGCGGCCCGGTCAAGGCGCGTGCGAGTTCTAACCCCCTCTTTCGACAAATTCCGGGTATTGTGGCGGCGATTTCCCGCCAAATCGGTCCGGGATGCCTGGGAATTTGTACAATGTTGAACGCCTTTCGATCGATTACCCGCGGGATGGTCACCGCCGGCTTTGCCCTGGCATTGATCGCCACATCGCCGGTTGTCGCCCAAGAGGTTGACCCCCAGGCCACGGAATGGGAACGCCACAGCCAGCTTGGCACGGCGGCCTTTGGGGCCAACGACCTGACCACCGCAGAACCACACTTTCGCTCGGCCCTGGAGATCGCCGAGGCCATCTTCGCCCCGGATGATCCGCGGTCTATCTCTAGCCTGGTCAACCTATCTCAATGGCAAAAAGCCGTGGGCAACCCCCTGGAAGCCCTGGCACTGATGGAGCGCGCCTTAAGGATCCAAGAAAGCGTCTTGGATCCCCGCCATGACGATTTAATGGGAACTTTGGCGTTGTTGGCGGCATTGCATGCCCAATTGGAGCAACTGGACGAGGCTGCCGCCGTTTACACTAGGGTTCTGGACCTGCGGCGCAACCGGATCGGGGATTACCATCCCCAAACGTTGGGAACGATCGCCGAGCTTGCGCCGGTCTTGGAAGCAATCGGCGATTCTGAGGGTGCCGAGCTGCTGTACCAAGAAGCAATTCTTAGCTGGTCAGAATTGCTGGGTGTCCATGGTCGGGTAGCGGACGCCATTGATAAGTACGGGGAATTTTTGCGCCGCCAAGGGCGCGAGGACGAAGCGGCCCAGGCCGACAACGCCGCGGCCGAAGTCCGGGTTTTGATCCAAGTCATTCTTGATGGTGGAGGCTAGCCCTTATTACAGGTCGCGCGGATTCACTTGTTTGCCCAAGAGGGCATCCAAGATTCGCGCTTTAGTGCAGATCGTGATCCAAAGGATCATGTGAATCTGAACGTGGGATTAAGGCGCGTGGACAACCCCGTCCATCATGATGGTATCCACCAAAATAGCACCTTCCATGTTGGCACCGGTGACGTTGGCCGAGGTCAGGCGTGATCGCGATAAATCAACATTCTTCAGGTTGGCGTTGTTGAATTCGGTTGCCTGGAAATCGGTGAACACGAGTCGCGCGCCTTCTAAATCTGCATTGATCAAATTTGCCGCGACAAAGCTGGAATTTTCCACATCGGCCCCGCGCAGGATGGCCCCGCTCATGCGCGCCTCCGCCAGAAACACCCGTTCCAAAAACGCACCCGTTAGATCGGCGGCGGTCAAGCGGGCTTGAAACAAATCCACCGACACCATATGAGCGCCCGTTAGATTTGCCCCAATCATGCTGGCCCGCTCGAAGCGGATTTCATCCAGAATGGCGTCGGACAAATCCGCCCCTTCGAAGTGGGATTGAAACCCCATGGCTTCGGACAAATTCGCCCCATGAAAATTGGACTTGCGCACATCAGCGCGATTGAGATTAGCACCCGTTAAATTCGCCCCGGCGAAATTGGCTTCTACCAAAGTGGCGTCGTGAAAATTGGTATCGATCAGAATTGCGCCAGCAAGATTGGCACCGGACAAATTCAAACGTTTTAGGACCGCCCCGGAAAGATTACACCCGGGACATTCCAGGGTCTCGCCGCGCAAAAATGCGGCCTCAGCCGGGGGGATCGTCCCAATGAAACCCGGCAAACGAAGGGCCGCCAAATCGATGTTTTCAGTCGCCGCCCGGCGCGGAATATCCGACGGCGCCTCCACATCAACATCGCGAAAAATCTCCACGTGAACGCCGCTCTCAAACTGTCCCTCGGTAATCACATTGGTTGCCGGGTCGCGATAAAACTGCCCGGGTTTGCGAAAATGACGGGTGATAATTTCCAGACGGCGCAGGCCATCCTGGGTTTTGGTGCACCGTTGGTGGATCAACAAATCCAACATCGGCAACATGCGCGCATCAACGTCTAATTCGTCGCAACTCCAATTCAGAGGATCAAAACGCACCAACAAAAAATTCCGCAAATCGTGGGCGTTTTCACGCAGAATATTGTCGGCTGCCGGATCGCTGACCAACCGGGTCCCATGCAAAATCCCCGCTTCGTTGAACAGCAACGAAATAATGACGGGGTGCCCATGGGTGGTGGTGCCTTGGAAAATTTCGATTTGGGTCAGCAGCCCATAGGCCCGGGCCCAATATTCGTTTTCGTCGTCATAACGAAAATAGACTTCGCGCAGACCGCTGGGCTCTGGCGCGCACTTTAAGAAATCTCCAAAGCCGCCCAGGAACAGCATGGGCGGGCCGCCGTTGGACCCACAGGCAAAATCCATATAGCCGGTCGGATCGATATCGGCCGCATGGGTGCCCAGCACGAAATCCCAAATCGACGGACGATCAAAAGTGCGATCGGCTTCGGCAACTTCTTGGGTCCCGGCCGCCGTCGCGACCAAGGCGATCACACCCACGATCAGGCCGTATAGACTCCGATCCATCCGCCAGTACATGGCCTATGCCACCAAGTTCGTTTTAGCCGCCCGCACCCAACCGTTGGCAGGCCTGGGCGCCTTCGCCCCAGTAATTCACGCATTCTTCCAAGGTCACTTCGCCGGCCATGACAACGGTGGCCATCAAGTACGCCACCAAGGCGGCGACTTCGCGCTTTTGCAAAGTTTGGATCGCCATCGGTGGCCGCTGATTGACCGGAAGATCGGTCATGACGATCCCGTAACACCGGGTATCGGTGTAGGCGAATTTGTCATGGTACGGCATCAACGCCCCGGGCCGACCACACATGATGACTTCGGTGAGGGATTCCTCGTCCCAAGCGGTTTCCCGCAGGCTGGGACCCGGTGGAGAGCGCGGGTCATCTTTTAGGCCATCGGCGGCCCACCCGTGACAGGCCCAGCATTCGGCTTTGTCTTTATAAATCCGATAGCCGAAATCCACGTCCTGGGCTGACGCTGCGGGCACCATCATGATGACTGCAAAAACCGCTGCCACCCAGGCTGCTATCCCGGTTTTTACTGCGCGATTAAAGTTTGATCGGTTCATCTGATTTTTGCTCCCGCTGAAAAATTTTGCCTAAGCTAATGCTAACCCAAAAAAGTGAGGGGCGGGCCAACACCGTCAGCCCACCCCACACATTTACGCATTTACTACGATCAAGTTTTCTTGTTCGGATGCTCTACAAAGAGAACACGAACAGCATCGGAGCGGAGGCATTGTTGCCAAGATCCGCACCATACTGACCAAACGCAAACCCGGTGCCGGACGAGCCGCCAGCCATGATCGCGATGTACTGGACGCCACCAACCGCATAGGAGATTGGCGGTGCTTTGAACTGGATGCCGACGTTAACGGACCACAGTTCTTCCAGAGTTTCGTCATTGTACGCGGCCACTGATCCATCACGGTTACCGGTGAAGATCAGGCCACCAGCAGTCGCAATCAGCCCCGACAGATTTTCATATGTCAGAGTTGCCTTGGCGACCATTTTACCCGTGGTGACATCCATCGCGGTGATGGCGCCATACATGGGAGCCGGTGAAATCAGGTTTTCGGCGTTAAACAACCCGCCAAAGAAGCCCTGACCGAGGCCCTTGGGGTTACCACCACCAGGGACCGGTTCTTCGGCCACAACGGTCAGACCTGTGCAGCCTTCGGCAGCCGCCACATAAGCGATCTGCTTGACCGGATTGTATGCCGGGGGCTGCCAACGCACGCCACCCAACATGGTCGGGCAAGCCATGAATTCCGGATTAGCGCGGTCACCGCGAACGCGGAAGCCACGGGCTTCTGGAATGTAGGTTTGCAATGTCAGGCTGGGATCGTACTCGATCGGCTTGCCGGTCTTGGGATCAAGACCTGCGGTCCAATTCAGTTCGTTGACGAATTGGGTGCCGAGGATGAAGTCGCCAGTTTCTCGGTCCAACTGATAGTAAAAGCCGTTACGACCAAAGTGAGCGACGACCTTGCGATCCGCCCCGCCGATGGTGGCGTCGAACAGGAAGTGAACGCCCTGCTCGTCAAAATCCCAAGACTCGTTCGGGGTGTACTGGAAGCCCCAGACCTGCTCGCCGGTCTGTACGTTCCAAGCCAACGCCGCGTTGGTCCAAAGATTGTCACCAGGACGGAATTCAGGGTCAAACATCGGCACTGGATTGGCAGTGCCCCAAATGGTGTTGCCCATTTCCACGTCATAGGAACCAGTTGTCCACAAAGAACCGCCGCCGGTCATCCATGCATTGTGATCATCGGCCCATGTTTCATGGCCGGGTTCGCCCGGTCCAGGAATTGTGTAGGTGCGCCAATGTTCCATGCCGTTGTCGGCATCCAACGCTGCGATCCAGCCACGGTGGCCGGAGTCACCATTGGACATGCCAACGAGCACGCGATTTTCAGCGACCAACGGAGCGGCCGTGAAGCGTTCTTTGGAATAGAAGTCGTCGGTGGGTGCCCAATCGGGCGTAATGCGCGCGACTTGCTCATCCCACAGAATTTCGCCGGTCGCACGATCGACGCCGATCACCCGGCCATCAACCAAATTGGCGATGATTGTGTTGCCGTGCATGGCGATGCCGCGATTGGTGCCGCCATTTTCGGGATCAACACCCGGATCGGCAACCCACAGCACTTTGCCGCGATTGCCATCGCGAACGTCGACCTTGTAAATGGCACCATGACCGTTGGCCATGAACAACATGCCATCGTCAACCAAGGGGTTGCCCTGCAATCCGGGGCTGCCGCCGTTTTCAGCCTTCAAAGGCATGGCAAATGCCAGCTTCAAATCGCCGACATTGCCACGATTGATCTGGGTCAAACCAGAATACCGGTGGCCTTCCCAGTTGCCATGGGTGGTCAGCCAATTGGACGGCTCACTCGAGGCATTCATTAGGCGACTATTTGCAACCGGCGCAGCCAGCGCCGGCGCAGCGACGGCAGCGGCCAACAGGCCAGCACCGATCGCAGCGGAAATCTTTCGCGCGTTCTTCATTGTTGATCTCTCCCTATTGATGCAAAGGCTTCTTGTATTGCCGACAACAAGTCCCCGTCCGACAACCACGACCCCGGGTATCCAGAGTCTAAGCCCTAATTTTAGTGAGAGTACTCTAGCGCCCGGAGGGGCCGTGTCAAGGAATACTGGCGGGCAAAACGTGCCATTTTGGGGCGGTTACGCGCCCCTAAGGTGGCAGCAAGAGGGGAGCAGCTTTTTGCGGGAACCTGCAGTGGAGGTGGGCACTCTTAATAGGTGCGGAGCACCAAATCGGATTTATTCCCGACCCCCAGCGCTCAGTGTGTTCGGTCGGTGCACTTAATCGGCGCGGAGCGACGAATCGAAATGTCTGCGGAGCACCGAATGAAAGATGCATCGCGCACCAAATCCCTGTGGGGCTTGGTGGGCACACTTAATTGGTGCGGAGCACCTAACCTAGGAATCAGAGACCACCATTTTCCTGTGGAAAATGGTGGGCGATGACGGGATCGAACCGCCGACCCTCTCGGTGTAAACGAGATGCTCTCCCAGCTGAGCTAATCGCCCTTATCCAAATGCAAAACCGGCCGCCAATTTGGCGGCCGGGTCAAACGATTAAGGTGCAGAAAAATCGGCTAGTTGACCGATTCCTTCAGCGCCTTGCCTGCTTTGAACTTCGCTTGGTTCGAGGCAGGAATTTGAATCTTTTCACCGGTACGTGGGTTCCGGCCTTGAGAAGCTTGACGCCGTGCAACGCTAAATGTGCCGAAGCCCACTAGCCTTACTTCGCCGCCACCCGACAATTCTTTGGTGATTGAATCGAACACACCGTCGACTGCTTTCGCTGCGTCTGCTTTAGACAGATCTGTCGCACTGGCGACGCTCGCCACGAGATCGTTCTTGTTCACGATTGGGCCCCCTTCGATTGGTCTGAATTTATACGTGATTATTGGTCGGCAGGGCCAATAGTGTAGTTCGCCACCCAGGGCTCGTCAAAGGAAAGTTCGCCGAAAATGGGGCAAATAAGGGCTTAGCGACCCCTTTTTTTCAATCGTGATCGGTATTTTTTAATGTGTTGTGACTCCGTCACGGGTTCCATCGGCTTTTTCCGCGGGCACTTTGTCGGCGTCCTCGTCTTCCTCCCACTCGATCGGCTCGAGGGTGGCGGACAAAGCTTCTTTCAATGCCTCATCGACGGTGGACACCGGGATAATTTCCAGCCCTTTCTTGACGTTATCGGGAATCTCGGCCAAATCTTTTTCGTTGTCGATGGGGATCAAAACCTTCTTTACGCCGCCACGAAGGGCCGCCAAAAGCTTCTCTTTTAGGCCGCCAATCGGCAGCACCCGACCCCGCAAAGTGATCTCGCCGGTCATCGCCACATCTTTTCGCACCGGAATTCCCGTCAACACGGAAACAATTGTTACCGCCATGGCAACTCCGGCAGACGGGCCGTCTTTCGGCGTCGCGCCTTCGGGCACATGGACGTGGATATCGCGCCGCTCGAACATCGGCGGTTTCACCCCGATATCCAATGCCCTGGATCGCACATAGGACGCCGCCGCCTGAACCGATTCCTGCATGACTTCGCCCAGCTTACCGGTGATTGTCATCTTGCCTTTGCCGGGCAGCATCACGGCTTCGATGGTGAGCAATTCGCCCCCCACTTCGGTCCATGCCAAGCCGGTGGTGACTCCGACCAAATCTTCCAATTCGGTTTCGCCAAATCGGAACCGGGCGACGCCAGCGTACTTGGCCAAATTGCGGCGATCGACAGAGATGCCCTTGGCACCGTTCTGGACAATTTCCTTGGTCGCCTTGCGGGCCAATTTTGCCAGTTCCCGCTCTAAACTGCGGACCCCTGCTTCCCGGGTATAGGTCCGCACCAGAGTCCGCAAAGCTGGGTCAGAGATCGACCATTCTTCATCGGACAGGGCGTGGACTTCCTTTTGCTTCGGGATCAAATGGCGTTTGGCGATTTCGACCTTTTCATCCTCGGTGTAGCCCGAGATATGAATGACCTCCATCCGATCCAGCAACGGTGCGGGGATTTTCAGGGTGTTGGCCGTGGTCACGAACATCACATCGGACAGATCGTAATCCAGCTCCAGATAATGGTCGTTAAAGGCGTTGTTTTGCTCCGGATCCAACACCTCCAACAGGGCCGAAGACGGATCGCCGCGGAAATCAGCACCCAGCTTGTCGATTTCGTCCAAAACGATCAACGGATTGGAATACTTGGCCTTTTTCATGGCCTGGACGATTTTGCCCGGCAGGGACCCTATATATGTCCGCCGATGGCCGCGAATCTCGGCTTCGTCGCGCACACCGCCCAATGACATGCGGCCAAAGCTGCGCCCCGTCGCCTTGGCGATGGATTTGCCCAGGGATGTCTTGCCGACACCGGGAGGGCCCACCAAGCACAGGATCGGGCCTTTCATCTTTTTCGTGCGCTGCTGAACGGCGAGATATTCGACAATCCGTTCTTTGACCTTCTCCAGGCCATAATGATCGTCATCAAGAATCTGAGCAGCCTTGTTTAAATCCTTGGAAATACGGCGTTTTTTGCTCCACGGAATACTGAGCACCCAATCCAGATAATTGCGGACAACGGTGGCTTCCGCCGACATTGGGCTCATGTTCCTAAGCTTTTTCAGCTCGGCCGTGGTCTTTTCCCGGGCTTCCTTGGAAAGCTTGGTGTCTTTGATCTTTTCTTCCAGCTCCGTCAGCTCATCCTTGCCGTCTTCGCCTTCCCCCAGCTCCCGCTGGATCGCCTTCATTTGCTCATTCAGATAGTACTCGCGCTGGGTTTTCTCCATTTGCCGTTTGACCCGGCTGCGGATTTTCTTTTCCACCTGCATGACGCCGATCTCGCCTTCCATCAATGAGAACGCCCGCTCTAAACGCTCCACCACATTGGTCATTTCCAACAATTCCTGTTTGTCAGAAACCTTGTTGGCCAGGTGGGAGGCCACGGTATCCGCCAATTTGCTGGGATCATCGATCTGATTCAGGGAAACCAGGACCTCCGGCGGAATCTTCTTGTTCAGCTTCACATAATGTTCGAACTGGGAGTACAGGGACCGCGCCAGCGCTTCCACCTCTCGGGCGTCGCTTGGCACATCCTCGATTTGTTCGGCCTGGGCACGGAAATAATCCGTACCGTCTTCGAATTTTACAATTCTGGCGCGGGCACCGCCCTCCACCAGCACTTTGACCGTGCCGTCGGGCAGCTTCAGCAGCTGCAAAACCGAGCCAATGGTGCCTACGGGGTGAATATCGTCGGAGGTTGGGTCTTCTTCGCCTGCGTCCTTTTGCGCCACCAACAGGATCTGCTTGTCGCCCCCCATGACTTCGTCCAGGGCCCGGACGGATTTCTCGCGGCCCACAAACAGCGGCACGATCATGTGTGGGAACACCACAATGTCGCGCAACGGAAGGACGGCGTAGGATTGGGGTTCAGTCTTATCGGTCATGCCCATACTCACTTGTTTGCGCCGAAGACACCGGCGGGAAAAACAACGCCACAGACCCTAGTCTGGCCCTGCGGTCACAGTGTACGGCAGATCGCACCAGGTGCGTTAGTTTTAGCACTCTAGGCATCAGTCTGCTTGCCACGTTAATGACTATGTGTGGCGTCGGCGTATCTGTATCAAGGGGATGGGAGTTTTTCCCGGCGCCGCGCTACTGCGCGGCCATTTTTTACAAGGTGCGCTGGGTAATTCTACCCGGCCTAACGAAACGCTCTTAGGCGCTGGATTCCACGTCTTCTTGGCGTTCGGCGTAAATGTGCAGGGGCTGCGCGCGACCCTCCACCACTTCCGAATTGATCACCACTTCTTCGACCCCGTCCAAGGACGGCAGTTCGAACATGGTATCCAGCAGGATGGCTTCGAGGATGGAGCGCAAGCCCCGGGCCCCGGTTTTCCGGCCAATGGCGCGGCGGGCAATAGCCACCAACGCATCGTCCGAGAACGTCAAATTGACCGATTCCATGTCGAACAGGCGCTGGTATTGCTTTACCAACGCGTTCTTTGGCTTGGTTAGAATTTCGATCAATGCCTGCTGGTCCAGATCCTCAAGGGTCGCCAACACCGGCAACCGGCCAACAAATTCAGGGATCAGGCCGAATTTCAGTAAATCTTCGGGTTCGACTTCCTTCAGCAGATCGCCCGTGGTGCGTTCATCTGGGGATTGCACATCGGCACCAAAGCCGATGGAGGAACCCTGGCCGCGGGTACCGATGATCTTTTCCAACCCGGAAAACGCGCCGCCGCAAATGAACAGAATGTTCGTGGTGTCCACCTGCAGGAATTCTTGCTGGGGATGTTTGCGTCCCCCTTGGGGCGGCACCGAGGCAACCGTGCCTTCCATGATCTTCAACAGCGCTTGCTGGACCCCTTCCCCCGACACATCGCGGGTGATCGAAGGATTGTCCGTTTTACGGCTGATCTTATCCACTTCGTCGATATAGACGATGCCGCGCTGGGCCCGCTCAACATTGTAGTCAGCAGCCTGCAGCAGCTTGAGAATGATATTTTCCACGTCCTCGCCCACATAACCCGCTTCCGTCAGGGTCGTGGCATCGGCCATGGTGAACGGCACATCCAAAATGCGCGCCAAGGTCTGGGCCAACAATGTCTTGCCGGAACCCGTGGGGCCAACCAGCAGAATGTTCGATTTCGACAATTCCACATCGTTGGATTTGGTGTCGTGCCCTAAGCGCTTGTAATGATTATGGACCGCCACCGCCAACACCCGCTTGGCATAGGGCTGGCCGATCACATAGTCCTGCAAAACCGCGGCGATGTCTTCGGGGGTCGGCACCCCATCGGAGTTTTTGACCATCGCGCTTTTGTGCTCTTCGCGGATGATGTCCATGCACAGCTCGACGCATTCATCACAGATGAACACGGTCGGGCCCGCAATCAGCTTGCGGACTTCGTGCTGGCTCTTGCCGCAGAACGAGCAGTACAGAGTGTTTTTTGTGTCGCCGGTTTTGGTCATCTGATCCTTTGACGAAAAAGCCGCCAGCCATGTGCCTAGCAACTTGGGGCCAATGTTAGCCGTGCAGAACGGTCTTGAACAACCCCTAACGGCTGGGCGTTCTGGGAATCGTGACTCAGGGCTCCGGGGTGTGACCCCGAAATCGCATGTCCGACGCTAACCAGTTAGCGTCAATAAATAGTTAATCACCAGCCGGTGATCGGCGGTTTTGGAGCGTGGCCCGGAATCTGATTTCCATTCTTTACCACCCAGAGACCCAAACCCCCGCGTCATCAATGGCCTACACCCCACCTCAATCTTCCTCCTAGAGGGAGAGGAAGGAATCCGCTTGATCCACCGAAAATCCCCTCTCCCTGAATAGGGGGAGGGTTAGGGAGGGGGTCAGAGATGTAGAGGACGGGGGTGGATTGGCAGCTGTCGCCGCTGAGGTGCAAAAGTTGGCGCGCGAGCAGATCGTTGCCGGGCTTACCGGCAACGTGAATCTGATCGGCAATGTTTAAGAGTCGTCGGAGTCTTTTTTGTCCTTGCCGTCGCCGTTGTCGTCATCGTCGTCATCAGACTTCGGGCGGGTCACAACAATCTCGTCGATTAGGCCAAAATCCTTGGCTTCTTCGGTCGTCATGAAGTTGTCGCGGTCCATGCTTTTTTCAATGGTTTCAAGATCTTGCCCGGTGTGCTTAACGTAAATATTGTTCAAGCGTTCGCGCAGCAACAGGATCTCTCTGGCCTGGATTTCGATGTCCGCGGCCTGACCCTGGGCACCACCAGATGGTTGATGGATCATGATGCGGGCGTTGGGCAGGGCAAGACGCTTTCCTGGTTCACCGGCGGCCAACAACAATGAGCCCATGGACGCCGCTTGGCCCACGCACAACGTGGAAATCTTCGGCTGGATGTATTGCATGGTGTCGTAAATGGCCAAACCGGAAGACACGATGCCCCCAGGGGAATTGATGTACAAGGCGATGTCTTTCTTGGGGTTCTCGGCCTCCAAGAACAGCAATTGCGCGGTGATAACGCTGGCCACGTGGTCATCCACTGCGCCGGTCAAAAAGATGATGCGTTCCTTCAGCAGCCGGGAATAAATGTCATAGGAACGTTCGCCACGGTTGGTTTGCTCCACCACCATGGGCACCAAGCCCTGCATCACCGTATTCACTGTCATCGTTGATCCACCTTTTGAGAACGCGTTGAAACTACTTCTTGGTCGATTTTGCTTTCGCCTTAGGGGCAGGCTTCTTCTTGGCGGTGTCCGCCTTGGGCTTTGCTTTCGCTTTCGCCTTCGGCTTGGCTTTCGCCTTGGGCTTGGCTTTCCCTTTGGCCTCCTTCTTGGGGGCCTCCGTGGCTTTCACATCGGGGTCCGCCAACAATTCCTCTGCCGAGATCGTTTGTTCAGTGACCGTGGCGACTTCCAAAATGAAGTCCACCACCTTGTCCTCCAGGATCGGGCCTTTTAGCTGCTCCGTTGCCTGAGGGTTGCCACGATAAAACGAAATCACCTCGCGTTCCTGACCGGGGAACCGCGAGGCATGTTCTGCCATGGCCTGCTCCACTTCCTCGGTCGTGGCTTCGATATTGTTCTTCCGACCCACTTCCGCAAGGAGCATCCCCAATTGAACGCGGCGACCGGCGATTTCCCGGTACTGATCCTTCAGCTCGTCGTCGGATTTGCCCGCGTCGGCAGGTTCTTCCTCCCCTTGCTTCTTTGCCTCTTCCACCTGGCCCCAAATTTGGTTGAACTCCGCTTCCACCAAGCCCGACGGAATTTCGAAATCATGCAGATCGGCCAAGGCATCCAAAACTTCGCGCTTCATGCGGCGTTTTGAAATTGCGGCGAAATCGCGCTCTAGCTGAGATTGGACGGCTTCACGGACGCCCTTTAGATCCCCCAGACCCAACCGTTCGCCCAAGGCGTCGTCGATTTTCGCAGCCGATGAGACGTCGACTTCGGTGACGTCGACTTCGAATACCGCGGCCTTGCCGGCAAGCTCAGGCGCCGAGTAATCCCCTGGGAAGGTAACGTTGACCGCCACGTGGCCGCCAACCTTGGCCCCCACCAATTGGTCCTCGAATCCAGGAATGAACGATCCGCTGCCGATTTCCAGGTTCACGTCTTCGCCTTTGCCGCCGGGGAATTCCACCCCATCGACGCTGCCGACGAAATTGATTTTCAGCACATCACCCACCGCCACCACATGGTCTTTGGGGGCGGAACCAAAGGTCTTCTGGGCGTCGGCCAAACGTCGCATGGCGTCTTCCGTCTGCGCATCTTCCGGCTTCGCGACAAACTTTTGCACCGAAATTTTGGAAAAATCGGCGGGCTTGATTGTCGGCATGACCTCCAAGGTCATGGTGTAGACAAGATCTTTGCCCTCTTCGAATTCCTCGATTTTGATATCGGGCTGCAACGCCGGGCGCAGTTCTTTTTCGACAATGGCGGCTTGGGACGATGTGCTGACCGCCTCTTCCAAGATCTCGCCCATGACCGAATCGCCATAACGCTTGCGTAGCAGCGACACCGGGACCTTGCCTGGGCGGAACCCCGGCAGGTTGGCCGTATCGCGCAATTGCTCCAAGCGGGCCTTCACCCGGCCCTCCACATCGCTCGCATCAACAACGATTTTGAACTCGCGCTTGAGTCCGTCCGTGCTGGTTTCAGTTACCTGCATGCAATTTACTCTCTTCGATTCGGTTGATTAGTCGCATTTCGATCAGCTCTGGTCTTCGGGTTTGGTGCGGCTGGAGGGACTCGAACCCCCAAGCCCGAAGGCACATGCTCCTAAGGCATGCGTGTCTACCAATTTCACCACAGCCGCCCCAGAGCCGGTTTGATATCATACATGAATTCAATTCCGCCACACGTTCCGTCTAGTCAGCGTCAGACTTAAGGCTGCCCAAGACCCTGGGCAAGGTTTCGGCTAGGTCGGTGGCGATCAATCCGGGGCCGAATGTGGTTGCCGCTGCACCGTGCAGCCAGACCCCGGCGCAGGCCCCATGGAACGGGTCCATGCCCTGGGCCAACAGCCCGACGATGAACCCGGCCAGCACATCCCCCGAACCGGCGGTGGCCAAGGTGGCCGGGCCATTGCCGTTGATCGCGGCGCGACCGTTCGGGGCGGCGATTATCGTGTCGGGGCCTTTTAGGACCACCACCGCGCCGCTGCCCCGGGCCGCCGCCCGTGCTCGGTCCAGGCGCCCTGGTAATTCCGCGTGGGCAGGCAACAGTCTAGCGAATTCCCCATCGTGGGGGGTCAGCACACAGGCCCCGGTGATGGCGGCGAATAATTCCGACGGGTCATCTTCGAACACCGCCAAGGCGTCGGCATCGATCACACAGGACGCCCCGGACCCCAATGCCGCCATCGCGTTCTCCCGGGTCTCAGCATTGACCCCGTTGGCCGGGCCCACCAGCACTGCGTTGCGCCGCCGACTTTTGAGGATTTTCGCCAACTCTTCACCGCCCTTGAAGGCTTCGGTGATGAAGGCCGGGGATTCCGCGGCAAATAACGCCAGGGACCGGGTTGGGCCAGCCATTGTCACCAGCCCGGCTCCGGCCCGCATCGCCGCCATTGCCGCCATCCGCGCCGCGCCTGTTTGGGTGTGCCCGCCGCCCACCACCAGCGCGTGGCCGCGACGGTATTTGTGATCGGTGGCTTGGGGCCACGGGTATGCCCCACTCCACAAATCTGGGCCGTTCTCGAATGTCTGAGGAGCGAGTTGCTCCACAATGCCGTTCGGCGTGCCGATGTCTGCCACCACCATTTCGCCGCACAAGCCCCGGCCCGGGTACAGCATATGCCCCGGCTTTTTGCGCACGAACGTCACGGTCAGAGCCGCGTTAGGCACCGGCCCCGTCGCCGCGCCGGTATCGCCGTTCAAGCCGCTGGGGACATCCACCGCGACCACGGGCACTGTTGGGTCCAATGCCCCTAGGATCGCCTTTGCCGCACCATCAAGGGGTCGACTGAGGCCCGCGCCGAACATGGCATCCACCACCAATTCCGCCCCAGCCAAAACCGCTGGGTCGAGATCGCCGAACGACACCGGGATGACATCCCAACCGGCTTCGCCAAGGCGCGCCGCCGCCACGATCCCATCGCCGCCATTGTTGCCGGGGCCGCACAGCACAACTGTTTTGCGTGGGGTCCAGCGTTGTTGGATTTTCCGAGCGATGGCCGCCCCCGCCGCCGCCATCAAGGCATTGGTCGACACCCCGGCGGCTTCCGCCAAGCGGTCGGCTTCATAGTGTTCGGCAACAGTTAGGATTTCAGAATTTGGCACAACGAGCACAGGTACGGTGGCGGGAAAATTGGTGTGCCACCTTTATCGCATTTTCGCCATAAAGTTTCAGTCTTCGCCGGGCTTTTCCTTGGATTTCATGATCTCGCGGCCCAGGCGCGAAATCGACGCCCGGTCTTCCTCGGCAAAGGGCAACGGTCGGCACGCCTCCATGGCCACCAACCCTAAGCGCGCGGTGCGCATTCCGGTGAGCATCCCCTCCCCCGCCTTGGCCGACAATAATCCGCCGACCCTGGCCCCGACCTGGGCCACTAATATGTCCGCCGCGAAGTCGCCGACACCCGCAGTGGCAGCGGTCGACAGGATGCGCCGGACCAACATCACCCGGCCGAAAAATCCTGGGCGAAATCCGTAGACCTTGGCGACTTCGCGGACCATGCCCAGGGTCCGCCAAATCACCAGCCCGGCGTCGAGTAAACCGAAGGGGCTTAACGCCACGCCAACGGCGGTATCCCGCGCTGCCCGAGCGACCATGGGATAGGCCTGGGCGTCCAAGGGGCGGATCACCTTGTCGGCCAAAATATCGAGGACTTGGACATCCGTATGAGCCGAGGTTACGGCGCCGCGAAAGGCCCCAATGCGGGATTTCATGTCTGATCGTTCCGCGTAAGGTTCGAGCACCCCCCAGGCGAAGGACAACCCTTCCCCGTGACCGCCATTTGCCCGCAATTCAGTGGCCCGTTGGGTGAAGGTCGAAACTTCACGTAGTTTGCGCATTTCACGCCCGAAGCGACTGATTTCACGGAAAATTAAGGCAACGCCACTGAGCACCGCCACCCCCGCCACGACGGACAACGAGGTGCCCACGGCAAGGTTTTTGGCGAAGGCGCTAACCAGGAAGTTCCAGGTGTCCCAAACGATGGCCCCGACGGCAAAAAGCCCCAGGCTCGACCAGAATATCCGCCGTAACCACCGGGGTTTTGCCTTGGCAGGCGTTGTGGGCGGAATCACTGTGATCGGATTGGCCCGCACGGCCTTGATCGGGACTTCTTCGGGGTCAACACCAGCGGACTCCGCCTCGGCCGTCGCCACGGCAATTTTGACTCGTTTCGGGTCCAACTCGACGGGCTCTACCATTCGCCTACCTTAACCGCTTGCCAATTAGATATTCCATGGCTTCGTCCATGCCCACATGGGGCAGCCCCCGGGCCGATCCGGATATGCGGGTCGGCATAAAATCCAAAAACTTGAACCGCCCATCGTGCCAATCTTGGTCCGTGGGGAAATGGGCCGGGATCTCGCCGGGGAACAACGCCGTTTCCTCGTCGCGCCCGGCCGGTAGGCCGCGCACCATGCTCAACGTCTGGCCCTGAACTTCACCCAGCACATCTTCGGTGCAGCGCACGGACGACAACGCCACGGCCCCGGTTTGCACCCCGCGAAAGCGGATGCGGTTGGCTTCCCGGGCCACCATTTCCTCCAACAATCGTTTCAGATTGTGGTGCTGGTTGGATGATACGTGGTCGGCCTTTGTGGCGGCGAACAGGACCTTGGAAATCCGCACCCCCGTTAACCAGCTCAACAGCCCCGATTTGCCGTAATCGAAGCTTTGCAGGATGGCACCGATGGCGGCCTGAGCATCGTCGAACGCCGCTTTTCCCAGCCTCAGCGCGCTGAGCACATCCACCAACACGATTTGCTCATCGAAGCCGCTAAAATGGTCCCGGTAGAACGGCCGGACGATCAGATCGCGATAGGCGTCATAGCGTTCCTCCATGACCTGATAGACCGACCCTTTGGGGGCCTTGGCGGGCAATGGCTCCAGGGGGCAAAACTGTAAGATGGGGTCATCCGGGTCCACATCGCCGGGGCGAATGAACCGGGCGGGTTGCACCAACACCATGCCCACGTCCGGGGCGCGGCAAGAGTCTAAATAGGCCTTGTACAAGTCCGCAGCCGTTTCCAACTCGGCGTCTTTGGCCCGGCCCGGGCCATCCAAGGTGGCCATATGGGCCAACCACGGTTTGGCCAGCCCAGCGCGGGGTTCCTGTCTGGCCAATTCCAGAGTCTCGGCGGACCATGTGGCAAACGATTTACCCGCCAGAGGCAAATCCAGCAGCCATTCCCCGGGGTAGTCCACCAAATCGACGTTCAAAATTTGAATTTTGCGGCCGCGAGCCCGAGGCAGCTTGCGGCGGGTGCGATAGCGCATGGCCAGGCGTATGGCGCTCAGGCGATCCGTGGCCTGGGGCCAGGAAGGCGACTTGCCGGTTATGGCGTTCAAGGACTCTTCATAGGGAAACCGTGGCGTACCGCTGGGGCCGGGGGCAGACGGATACACCTCCCCCGCAATGATGGCACCACGCGACGCGGACTTAAGAAACGGCAAGCGCTCCGGCCACAAGCCAGCCGAAAGCAGATTATGGATAAACGAGGTGGTGAACACGGTCTTGCCGGAACGCGACAGCCCCGTCACCGCCAACCGCACGTTTTTGCGGTCGGCGAATCGCCGGGCGACGTTGCTGATTCCGCTGGCGGCTTTCTCGGTTGCCGACAAAAGCACTCTCCCAAAACGCGATCGCCCTTTGCTGTGGGCCGTTGTGCCCCATGTAGGGAGTTTTGCCGCTAATTGCTATGGGTTCGTCAGATGCGAAGCTCCCTGTCACCAAAATGGAGGTTTGTTGGAGGGCGGTTTCCCCAGGACACAGCCAAAACAACTAGATTAAAGCTCCATTATTTGGTGAGTAAGCCCTCTATACTGCAACTTGTCCCCACTACAGCAATCGGTGGCCCCCCAAATGTCAATTGATCGAAAACAGTTGAAATCGACCCTTGCTAAACTCAAGGCGATTCGGACGTCCATTCCGGTCGGTGAGAGAGTTATTCAAGAGCATTACGCTGATGATTACGGTGCCTTGCTTGCCGAAGTTCAAGCCGCTCTCGGCGACGAAGATTTGGCGTTCTTTACGCTACCTCCAAGCACACCGGTTCGAATCGAAGGTTTGTCTCCCGGCGGAATTTGGGTAGAGCATTTTAACAGCAAACTTTTGCAACTGATCGCTCACCTTGAGGCAGCGCTCAACGACTCAAGCGAGGTCATAAAAGTTGGGACGCTTTTCAATTCGATCATTGACGAGAAACTGCGCTCCCGATGTTCTGACCTTCTCTCAGCTGAGGACAATTTTGACCGCGCTATTAATCAGGCGACCCAAATCCTCGAAGATCGAATCCGCGAAAAGTCCGAGGCCGATTCAAAACTGAGCGGCATAACTTTGGTCAATACCGTCGTGAAAGTAGATCCAAAAAATACTTTACTCCTGGTTTCACAGGATCAAGGCGAGCAGGAAGGGTTTTCGCACATTGTCAGAGGCATGGTTGGCGCGTTTAGAAACCCAACGCACCATGAAATCAGTGACCGATTCACTCGCGAAGACGCTTTGAAAGTTTGTGCGTTCGTGGACCTTCTGCTTCAGGTAATTGATGACGCAACGGTCGTCAGTTCGACGTGACATGCTTTCCCCTCTTTCGCCAGTAGCCTCTTAGCAGTGAACGAGATTCCTGTTGAACGAAGCGAAGGGACGACCGAGTCCGAAAAACACCTTGCGCGGCTCGCGGAAAGATCGTTCCTGAATCTTTGGTCGTACCCCAATCTTTACACTGACCGGGGGCGCACTGGGGATGGTGACGGGAAAGAACTCTGCGACCTGCTGGTCGTTTGCGGGGACCACATCCTGATTTTTTCGGACAAAACCTGCGAGTGGCCATCGGATCAACCCGTCAATGTTGCTTGGCCTCGCTGGTACGGCCGTGCGGTTAAAAAATCGGTGCGACAAATCATTGGCGCGGCGCGGTGGATCGAACAATTCCCGGATCGAATTTTTTTAGATCGGAAGTGCCAAAAGCCATTTCCACTCGAATTCCCGCCACCTGACCGAAGACGAGTTCATGGCATCGCAGTGGCGAACGGCGCCGGGGATGCTTGTAAGAAATTTTTCGACGAAGGGATTGGCAGTTTAATGCTTATGACTGGTGTCGGCGTCCAAGATAATGGAACACCGGAAAGCCCTTTCACGATCGGGGATGCAAACCCGAGCGGTTCCTATGTACATGTTTTGGATGACGCAACCTTAGACATTGTCATGGCCGAGCTTGACACAATTTCTGACCTAACATCGTACCTCAAGAAGAAGGAGATTTTACTCCGGGCCGACCAATTTACAGTCGCCGCGGCGGGCGAAGAGGAGCTGGTCGCTCACTACATGACAAGAATGAACGATCAGAACGAGCACGACTTCATATTTCCACCCGGCCACACGGGCTATGCGTTCGATCAAGGCGCATTCGCAGAAATGAAAACCAACAGCCAATACGTCGCAAAAAAAGACGCTGATAAGATTTCCTATATGTGGGACGCGCTAATAACGAATTTCACCGAGCACATCCTCGCCGGGACTTCTATTTCACCAGACGGCGGGACCTTGGCTCTATCAGACCACGAGCGCGGGGTAAGGGTGATGGCGTTAGAGCCTCGTTTCCACCGGCGAAACCTGTCCGAGGGGATAAAAGGAGTTCTTGAGGATCTCTCCGACAGCCCAAGAAAGGTGAGGGCAATGCTTCCAAACACAGGCGCTCCAGGTAAAAATTCTGGCTTCTTTTTTATGACGCTTGCGATTCCCGATTTTCTTGAACAGGACTACGAACGGTATCGATCTGGGAGACGTGCTTTTCTTGAAGCTTATTTGTTGGCCCTCCTGCGGGAAAACCCTGAAATGTCGGAAATTGTGGGGGTCGCGATGGAGCCGATAGGTCCTGGTGGCTCCTCAGAAGATTTGCTTTATACGGTCCAACCGGAGTGGAGTAGCAAGATGTTGGCGGACCTCGAAGAGGCAAAAAAAAGAATGGAAATCATGCAGAAAGGAAATTTCAGCACTTATCCCGTTCATGGCGATGAGTATCCCGATCCCGAATAGTGGGGACAGGGCGCATTGCCCCCGGCCCCCAACCCCCACCAGGTGGATCAAAAATGCTATTCTTCCCCACCCTGAGTAACCCAATCAGGAGATGACCATGGAAACCGTATCTGGAATTGGTGGGTTGTTTTTTCGGTCCAAGGACCCGGCGGGTCTGGCCAAGTGGTACGCCGAGCATTTGGGGGTTTTGGAAGTTCCCACCGACTACGACCAGCCGGTGTGGACCCAAGGGGCTGGGCCGACGGTGTTTGCGCCGTTCCCCGCCGACACCGATTATTTCGGTGATCCGGGCAAACAGTGGATGATCAATTTTCGCGTAAATGATCTCGATGCCATGGTGGAACAGCTCCGCGCCGCCGGGATCGAGGTTGAGGTCAATCCGGAGGTAGCGCCTAACGGGCGTTTTGCACAGCACTTGTTAATTTGACGTTCAGATTCACGTGGTGCGAAGGTGCGCCACGATCTGCACTGGCGGACCCTGAGGGTAATCCGATTGAGCTGTGGGAGCCTGCTTAGTCTGCTGCTTATATGAAAACACCCCCACCCTAACCCTCCCCCGCAAGCGAGGGAGGGAATCCTTGCAAGGCCTCATCCTGAGCCTGTCGAAGCCTCATCCTGAGCCTGTCGAAGGACGAGGCCAATTTTAGAGGTCAGATGGCGATAACCACTTTTCCGGCGGCGTGGTGGCCAAGCATGTGGGCGACGGCCGCGGGGGCCTGGGCCAACGGGTAGACCTTGTCGGTGACGACACGGACTTTGCCGGAGGTCAGATGGGCCGCCAGAGCAGTTAGATTTTTGTGGTTGGCCTTGGCGGCGACGGATTTCACGTTGGTGGGTCCGATGCCCATCAAGAACGCTCGGATCATTCTGGGGAGCCCTGCGAACAT
>JABHVE010000080.1 GCA_018658465.1 Alphaproteobacteria bacterium | reverse complement strand
TGGGAGAGACAGCGTCCCAGTACATCACATCTGGCTTGGTGACCCTGTCGGCGGTGCTGTCCGGAGTGATTTATTGGCAGGTGGCGGTCCAAGGCGAGACGGTCATCGTTGATTTATTCACCTGGATCAGTTCGGGGGATTTTGACGCGGCGTGGGCCTTGCGCTTCGATCAGCTAACCGCCGTGATGTTGTTGTTGGTCACCGGCGTTGCCGCGTTGGTGCACTGGTATTCCATTGGATACATGCATGGGGATCCGGGGATTTCGCGGTTCTTCTCCTATTTGTCTCTGTTCACCTTTGCCATGCTGATGTTGGTGACGGCGGACAATTTCTTGCAAATGTTCTTTGGCTGGGAAGGGGTGGGGCTTTGTTCCTATCTGCTGATCGGATTTTGGTATGACCGGCCAGCGGCCAACGCCGCCGCCATCAAAGCCTTCGTGGTCAACCGGGTAGGGGACTTCGGTTTCGCCCTTGGCATCATGGCGATCTTCCTTGTGTTTCGGACCATCGATTTTGATACGGCGTTCGCCGCCGCCCCCGATATTGCCGGGCAGACCTTGTCCTTCTTGGGCATGCAAATCGACACACTGACGCTGATCACCATGTTGTTGTTCATCGGCGCCATGGGCAAATCGGCGCAATTGGGCCTGCACACCTGGCTCCCCGACGCCATGGAAGGCCCGACGCCGGTGTCCGCCCTGATCCACGCCGCGACCATGGTGACGGCGGGGGTGTTCATGGTCGCGCGCCTGTCGCCGATTTTTGAATATTCCGAATTTACCTTGATGGTGATCACCATCGTCGGCGCGACAACGGCTTTGGTCATGGCCTCCGTCGGACTGGTGCAAAACGATATCAAACGGGTGATCGCGTACTCCACGTGCAGCCAATTGGGTTACATGTTTTTCGCCGCCGGAGTTTCCGCATACTCCGCGTCAATCTTTCATCTGTTCACCCACGGGTTTTTCAAAGCGCTGTTGTTCTTAAGCGCCGGGTCGGTGATCCACGCCATGTCCGATGAACAGGACATGCGAAAAATGGGCGGCCTGTGGAACAAAATCCCGCTGACCTATTCGTTCTTTTGGATCGGCAGTCTGGCCCTGGCTGGCTTGCCATTTTTCGCCGGGTTCTATTCAAAAGATGCAGTGCTTGAATCGGCCTGGGGGGCCCATTCGGGTGTGGGCGACTACGCCTTTGTGGCAGGGCTGATCGCCGCAGTGTTCACCGCGTTCTATTCGTGGCGTTTAATTTTCCTGACATTCCACGGGGAATCTCGCGCCAGCAAAGAGGTCCAAGCCCACGTCCACGAAAGCCCAAAATCCATGACCATCCCCCTGATGATCCTGGCGATCGGGGCGATCTTCGCGGGCTTCTTGGCGGTGGACTCGTTCTTTGGATCGGAAGATTTCTGGGGCGATTCAATTCTGATATTGGCTGCCCACCATGCGGTGGAAAATGCCCACCACGCGCCATTCTGGGTGAAGGCAGTTCCGTCGATCGCGGGCATCATTGGCATCGCCATCGCTTGGTGGATGTATATGAAAGCCAAAGAATGGCCCCACAAATTGGCCACGTGGAATCAAGAGCTGTACCAATTGTTGTTGAACAAGTGGTACTTCGATGAACTCTACGACGCCGTATTGGTGCGCCCCATGAAGCGCATGGGCACCCTATTGTGGAAGGTTGGTGACGGCAAAATCATCGACGGGTTTGGCCCTGATGGGATCTCGGCGCGGGTGATCGATTTCGCCCGCCGGACCACAAAGCTGCAAAGCGGCTACGTCTATCATTATGCGTTCGTGATGCTGTTGGGGTTGGTGGCCATCGTGTCGTGGGTTGTCGCCACCGGGGGCGCTTAAGCAATGTTTGATTGGCCCCTGCTTTCCATCCTGACGATCCTGCCCACGGTGGGGGCGGTGTTCATTTTCGTCATCCGTGGTGAAGACGAATTGGTGGCCCGCAACGCCCGCAACGTCGCCTTGTGGACGTCGCTGATTACCTTCGTGTTGTCCCTGGTGCTGTGGATCGGATTTGACACCTCCACCGCGGCGTATCAATTCGAAGAAAGCCGCCCGTGGATTGCCGACGGCATCACCTATCACATGGGCATCGACGGCATTTCGTTGATGTTCATTTTGCTGACCACGTTGTTGACGCCCCTGGCGATCTTGGCCAGTTGGGAATCCATCAAGGTCCGCATGCGGGAATACATGATCGCGTTTTTGATCATGGAAACTCTGATGATCGGGGTGTTTTCCGCCCTGGATATGGTGCTGTTCTATTTGTTCTTCGAAGCCGGCCTGATCCCCATGTTCTTGATCATCGGTATTTGGGGATCGGACAACCGGGTCTACGCCACATTCAAATTCTTCCTGTTCACCCTGACCGGGTCCGTCCTGATGTTGCTGGCCATTTTGTGGCTGTATTTCCAGGCGGGCACCACCGACATTCCCCAATTGGCGGCCATCGGTTTTGATCCCATGTGGCAGCGATGGCTGTGGATCGCCTTCTTTGCCGCGTTTGCTGTGAAGATACCTATGTGGCCTGTGCACACTTGGCTGCCGGACGCCCACGTTCAGGCGCCAACGGCAGGTTCGGTAATCCTGGCGGCGGTGCTGTTGAAAATTGGGGCGTACGGATTTTTGCGGATTAGCATTCCCATCTTGCCGGACGCATCGGCTTATTTTACCCCACTGATTTTCTGGATGAGCGCCATCGCCGTGGTCTATGCGTCGTTGGTGGCGTTGATGCAGGAAGACATGAAAAAGCTGGTGGCCTATTCGTCCATCGCCCACATGGGTTTCGTCACCATTGGGATTTTCACCTTTACCACCACGGGGATCGAAGGGGCGTTGATGGTGATGCTCAGCCATGGGCTGGTTTCTGCCGCATTGTTCCTGTGCGTCGGCGTGATTTACGACCGCCACCACACGCGACTGATTGATAAGTATGGCGGGCTGGTCCACCGCATGCCCGCCTACGCGGCAGTGTTTTTGCTGTTCACCCTGGCCAATGTTGGCCTGCCCGGCACCAGCGGCTTCGTCGGCGAATTCTTGGTGCTGGTTGGGGTGTTCCAGGTCAATACCTGGATCGCATTTTTCGCCACGACCGGAATCATTTTGTCCGCGGCCTATGCGTTGTGGATGTACCGCCGGGTAATCATGGGGGCACTGACCAAAGAAGAGCTGCGCTACATGTTCGATCTGAACCCTCGGGAAGTGGCGGTGTTTGCGCCGCTGGTTTTCCTGGTGCTGCTGTTCGGTGTTTGGCCGCAACCGTTGCTGGATGTGTTCAGCGCCTCGGTGGCAAACCTGTTGAATGAACATCAGCTGGCCTTGGGATTGACCGAGGCCAAATCAATGTTTGCGGCACGTTAGGCGATGGCGGTGGAACCCATGGCAGAACTTCCAAATCTTATCCCGGCGATCCCCGAATTATTGCTGGCCGCATCGGCGCTGGTGCTGTTGCTGTTCGGTGCCTTCCGCGGCGATACCAGCACCCGAACAATCTCTTGGGCCACCGTGGGCGTGATGGCCTTGGCGGCGGTGTTCATCATCAGCGGCCCATCCGATGGGGTTCAAACTTTTGCCGGCATGTTCGTGGCCGATGGCTTCGGGGTGTTCATGAAGCTGCTGATTCTGTTGGGGTCAGGGCTGACGATCATCCTTTCCCTGGGGTATCTCCGCGATCATGGGATGGAGCGGTTCGAATACCCCATCCTGATTTTGCTTGCGACTTTGGGCATGATGATGATGGTGGCGGCCGCCGATTTGATCTCGCTGTATGTGGGGTTGGAACTGCAAAGCCTGTCGCTTTATGTCTTGGCGTCGTTCCGCCGGGACTCCGAACGCTCCACCGAAGCAGGCTTGAAATATTTCGTCCTGGGGGCCTTGGCGTCGGGGATTTTGTTGTACGGGGCGTCGTTGGTTTACGGGTTCACCGGATCAACGAATTTCGACGCCATTGCCGCCAACATCGCCGCCCAAGAACACGGGGCCTCGGTGGGCGTGTTATTTGGCCTGGCGTTTTTGACAGCCGGGTTGGCCTTCAAGGTCGCCGCTGTGCCGTTCCACATGTGGACCCCGGATGTCTACGAAGGGGCGCCCACGCCGGTGACCGCATTCTTTTCTGTGGCACCGAAAATCGCGGCCTTCGCACTGTTTGTACGGGTGATGATGGGACCGTTTGGCGGCCTGGCCGCCGATTGGAGCCAGATCATCGTCGTGTTGTCGGCAACTTCGATGGTGTTGGGGGCCTTCGCCGCCATCGGCCAGCGCAACATCAAACGGATGATGGCCTATTCATCCATTGGCCTCATTGGCTTTGCATTGATGGGTCTGGCGGCGGCCACACCGGAAGGCATCCAGGGGCTGATTCTTTACATGACCCTGTATTTGGCCATGAACATCGGCGCCTGGGCGATCATTTTGAACATGCGCCGGGGGTCCTCATTGGTCGAAAACATCGACGACCTGTCCGGGTTGGCCAAGAACCAGCCGATGATGGCGGCGGCCATGGCGATCTTTATGTTCTCCCTGGCTGGGATTCCGCCCCTGGCCGGGTTCTTTGCCAAATTCTATGTGCTGTTGGCGGCCTTGGACGCCGGCCTTTACACCCTGGCCGTCATTGGGGTTTTGTCGGCGGTGGTTGGCTCGTTCTATTACCTCCGCATCATCAAATTAATGTACTTCGATGAGCCCGCAGAAAAATTTACTGCCCCAACTCGGGAAGTTGGGCTGATTATCACGGCAGCGGCGGTGTTCACTTTGCTGTTCTTCCTGTTTCCCGCCCCCTTTGTGGCAGAGGCTGAACTGGCCGCGAACGCCCTATTCCGATGACGGGGGAAGGGCCTACCTCAGGCTCCGACTTGCCGGACGGTTTTACGCTTATCCGCCTAAGCATTGTTGATTCCACCAATGCGGAAGCCTTGCGGCTGGCCCAAATGAATGCACCGGCCAACACCCTTATTTGGGGTGAACAACAAACCCATGGTCGTGGCAGGCGGGGCAGAACCTGGGATTCGCCTTTTGGCAATCTATATTGCTCGCTGCTTACGTATCCCACAAAACCGGCGGATCAATTGGCCCAATTGGCGTTTGTCGCCGCGTTGGCCCTGTCCGATGGGATCGCCGCCGTGGCACCGGATATATCTGTTGAAATAAAATGGCCAAACGATTTGCTGGTTGGCGGTCGCAAAATTGCCGGGGTTTTGCTGGAAGGCAACGTTGCTGAAAATTCCAAGCGCAGATCCCTGGTAATCGGCATGGGGGTGAACGTTTCCAGTCATCCCGAAAACCAAGGTGCGATCCCGGCCACGTCATTGGCCAGAGAAGGTGCAAATGTATCCGTCAACGATTTGTTGGTTGCCGCTACCCATGGACTGGAACGTTGGATCGGAATTTGGGAAGCCGAAGGATTCGCGCCCATCCGCACGGAATGGATGAACCGCGCCATCGGAATCGGTGAGAAGGTGGAGGTTCGCATGGCAGAAAAAACGGTGGCCGGAATTTTTCGGCATGTTGATGATATGGGTGCCTTGGTTATCTCAACGGTTGGCGGAGATCACACGGTCAATGCTGGCGACGTGTTTTTGATCGGCCCCGGGGAAGGCTAATCCATTGTTGATCGCCATTGATTCTGGCAACACGAACTTGGTCGCCGGCGTTTTCGATGGGGATGATTTCAAGGGCCAATGGCGGGCACAAACCCATCCTGCCCGGTCGGCCGGTGAATACGTTGAAATCATTTTGGCGTGGCTGGCCTCATCCAAAATCGCTCCCGACCAAATCGACGGTGCCATCATCGCCTCGGTGGTGCCCGTCACCACCGATCCTTTACGCGCGGCCTGTGGCGACGCTGTTGGCTGCACGGCCAAAGTGGTGGGCGACGAAAGCCTGGATCTAGGCCTTGAAATTATGGTGGACAACCCCGTCGAAGTGGGAGCCGATCGCCTAGTGAATGCGGTTGCCGCTCACTCTCGATATGGCGGGCCGATGGTCATTGTCGATTTTGGCACGGCGACCACATTTGATGTGGTGGATCGTGCTGGCAATTATCGGGGCGGGGTCATTGCCCCGGGGGTGGGTCTTAGTCTAGAAGCGTTGCACAACGCCGCTGCGAAATTGCCGAAAATCGAAGCGGAAAAACCGCCTGGGGTGATCGGGAAAAATACGGTCGACGCCATGCAATCGGGGATATATTGGGGCTATGTCAGTTTGATCGAAGGGATCGTGCAACGGGTCCGCGAAGAATTCGATTCAGACCGCGACAAAATTGAAACTGTTCTTGCCACCGGGGGATTGGCGTCATTGTTCGCCGATGGCACAAACGTCATTGGCACCGTAGACCCGAACCTGACCTTGTGTGGTCTTGCTGAAATTTATCATCGCAATGCCTAGCCTAACAATCGTTTGTGAGTAGTCCTGAATGAACCCATCATCAAAAACAAATGATGAAGAACTGATTTTTGTACCCCTGGGCGGGGTGGGAGAGTTCGGCAAGAATTTGGCGTTGTACGGATACGCCGGTCAGTGGATCATCGTCGACTGCGGCATGTCGTTTGCGGACGAAACGGTGCCCGGTGTCGATCTGTTAGTGCCCGATGTCAGCTTTATCGCCGAACAAAAAGATCGGTTGTTGGGCCTGGTTCTAACCCACGGCCAC
>JABHVE010000130.1 GCA_018658465.1 Alphaproteobacteria bacterium | reverse complement strand
GGCGGCACGCGGCCTTCGACACTGGCAGTACACAGCACATGGGTGTCGCCGAACCGCGCCATGCACGATCCCTCGGCGTGCATGGAAAAGCCCGGCTCTAATTTGATATCTCGCAATTGATTTGGTGATCGGCCCGATGGTCGCATGGAGTCCTCCCCTTAAGATTGGCCAATGGGTTCTAGAGGGTCGCCCGCGTTGACGCAAATGGGCCGGGTACCTACATTCGATTGGTGTCCTTTGATTTTTGGCGGGGACATTGCGCTCCCGCTTGGCCACACAGGCCCAACACTGATGCCCGACCATGATCAATGAGCTAAGCGAACGAAGCAGGGAAATTTTCCGCCTGATTGTCGATTCCTATGTGGAGACCGGCGAGCCCATCGGCTCGGCCACCTTGGCAAATCGGTTGGGGCAAAAACTGTCATCGGCGTCGGTGCGCAACGTCATGGCCGATCTGGAAGGGGCGGGGCTGTTGTATTCGCCCCACACCTCGGCCGGACGCATCCCCACCGAAGTGGGATTGCGGTTTTTCGTCGATGGCCTGCTGGAAATCGGCGACCTGACCGAAGACGAACAAGCCGCCATCGAGGCCCGATGCGCCGCCGCCGGACGCAGTTTGCCGGATAGTTTGAAAGAGGCATCGGCCATGTTGTCGGGGCTGGCCGGGTGCGCGGGCATTGTCATGGCGCCGAAAATGGATTCCCGAGTCAAGCACATCGAAATGATGGCGTTATCCCCGGGCCGGGCTCTGGTGATCTTGGTCACCGAAGACGGCATCGTCGAAAACCGCATCGCCGACGTGCCCCCCGACATGCCGCCATCGGGGCTGATCGAGGCATCGAATTATCTGGATTCCCGTCTTACCGGCCGGACATTTGGCGAAGCCCGCGACGCCATCACCAACGAAATCGCCCATCACACGGCGGAGCTGGATGATCTGACCGCCCGGGTGGTCGAAGCCGGACTGGCCACATGGGCCGGGGGCCAAGGCCCCAGCGCCCTGATAGTCCGCGGCCAGGGCAAGTTGTTGACCGACGTGACAGCAGTGGAAGATTTAGAGCGCATTCGCAAACTGTTCGACGCCTTGGAAGCCGAACAAGACATTCTGCGGATGCTGGAAATGGCCGAAGGTGCCGAGGGCGTGCGCATTTACATTGGCTCGGAAAACCAGCTGTTTGAAATGAGCGGGTCCTCCATGGTGGTCGCCCCGTACACCAATTCCCATGCGGATATCGTCGGGGCCATCGGCATCATTGGCCCGACCCGGTTGAACTATGCCCGCATCATTCCCATGGTTGATTACACCGCCAAGGTAATCGGACGTTTAGTAGGTTGAGGAGACGATTGCGATGATGAGCGACGACGAAATGGACGACGGCTCGGAGGAGTCAGAGGACTTCGATGATGACATCGAAGATTTGACGGACAATGGGGAAGATGACGACGACGGCGAAGACGATGTGGATATCGCGCCGGAGCCCATTGTGTTGTCCCCGGAAGAGCAAGTATCTAGCCTAAAGGATCAATTGCTGCGGGCGTTGGCTGAAACCCAAAATGTGCGCCGCCGCGCCGATCGCGAAAAGGCCGATGCGTCGAAATACGCGGTGACCAATTTCGCCCGGGACATGCTGACCGTCGCCGACAACCTGCGCCGCACCCTTGAAAGCGCAAAGCCCTCTGACACCCCAGCGGATGGATCGGATCAGGCGTTTCTAGAAGGGGTGGAAATGACCGAACGGGATTTGCTGGCCAGCCTGGACCGCCACGGGATCAAACAAGTGTCCCCCATGGGCGAAAAATTTGATCACAACTTTCACCAAGCCATGTTCGAGGTGGAAACCGCCGACCAAGACCCAGGCGTTGTTGTTCAGGTAATCCAAGAAGGCTTCGTCATCGGCGACCGACTGTTGCGCCCGGCCATGGTGGGCGTCGCCAAGGCCCCCGCCAGCACGGACCAAGAGCCAGGAGACCCAGACGGGGAATCAGGCGGTAATTTGGATACCGAGGCCTGATCGATTAATCGGGGTTTGGCCCCACGGCCCTGGGATCCAACACCGGCACCTGAATTTCAACAGTTCCCGCCAATTCGAACGTCAGCGTGACTGTAATAACAGTACCGATGGGCACGACGCCGGAGCGCAGCATCAACAAATGAGCGCTGCGTGGATTAAACGAATGGGTGCCGCCGGGAATGTTGACGTTGTTCAAGCGGGCCGCGCGGATCACGTCCGATTGCACCACCGTTTCGCGGAATTCAATTTCTTCGGCGGCCGGTGTGGTCGCCAGAATCAAGCGGTCATTCTCACCGTCGTTGGTGATCGTGAAATAAACGGCAAAGGTTCCGCGCTCTCGCAACGATCCACGGGCCCATGGGGCGTCAATGGAAATGGCCCCGATTTGGTAATCTGCGGCCCAGCTGGGCGCCGCTGCCATCCACCCAATCGCCAGGCTGATCCCAGCCAACCACACCCGAAACTTCATGCAAATTCTCCACCAGTTATCTGCTTGTTAGTGACCTGGGGCGCACACTACACGCCAAACCACCGGGACGGTAGGACCTGCGGGGCTTTATGGGCCCGGAACTGGTTGCGATTAGTGCCCAGCGTTCCTATATATCCATCAACCCGGACCGCAACTGATTTGGGCCGGAACTGACATATTTTTTTGGGGGTCCCCACGGCGCCATATTTTAAGGCCGACGGGACCTGCCGCATAAAGAGGAACGTATGGGAAAGATTATTGGTATCGATTTGGGGACCACGAATTCGTGTGTCGCCGTTATGGAAGGCAAAGACCCCAAAGTCATTGAAAATTCTGAAGGTGGCCGGACAACACCGTCCATGGTCGCCTTTACCGACGACGGCGAGCGCCTGGTGGGCCAGGCAGCCAAACGCCAAGGGGTCACAAACCCCGAAAACACCCTTTTTGCGATTAAGCGCCTGATTGGCCGGACATTTGATGATCCGATGACCGCAAAGGACATCGAAATGGTGCCCTATTCCATCGTCAAATCCGACGGTGGCGACGCCTGGGTCAAGGCCCAAGGCGAAAGCTATGCCCCCAGCCAAGTCAGTGCCTTCATCCTGCAAAAAATGAAGGAAACCGCCGAAGCCTATCTAGGAGAGCCGGTGACCGAAGCGGTCATTACGGTTCCCGCGTATTTTAACGACGCCCAACGCCAGGCCACCAAGGACGCTGGCAAAATCGCCGGGCTGGAAGTCAAACGCATCATCAACGAACCCACGGCGGCTGCCCTGGCATATGGCCTGGACACCACCAAGGCGTCGACCATCGCGGTCTTCGATTTGGGCGGCGGCACGTTCGATATTTCGGTATTGGAATTGGGCGACGGGGTGTTCGAGGTCAAATCCACCAACGGCGATACCTTCTTAGGGGGCGAAGATTTCGACATTCGTTTGGTGGAATACTTGGCTGACGAGTTCAAGAAAGAAGCCGGGATCGATTTGCGCGGCGACAAGCTGGCCTTGCAACGCCTCAAAGAAGCGGCGGAAAAGGCCAAGATCGAGCTGTCCAGCGCGACACAGACCGAAATCAATCTGCCGTTCATCACTGCCGACGCATCCGGGCCAAAGCATCTGACCATGAAGCTGACCCGCGCCAAGTTGGAAGCGTTGGTGGACGATCTGATCGAACGCACCATGGGCCCCTGCAAGGAAGCTTTGAAAGACGCCGAACTCAGCGCCGGCGAAATCGACGAAGTGGTCTTGGTCGGCGGCATGACTCGCATGCCCAAGGTCATGGAAAAGGTGAAAAACTTCTTTGGCCGCGACCCCCACAAGGGCGTGAACCCGGACGAAGTCGTGGCCATTGGCGCTGCGATCCAAGCCGGTGTTCTGCAAGGGGACGTCAAAGACGTGCTGTTGTTGGACGTGACTCCCCTGTCCTTGGGCATCGAAACCCTGGGCGGCGTGTTCACACGGCTGATCGAGCGCAACACCACGATCCCCACCAAGAAAAGCCAAGTGTTTTCCACCGCCGAAGACAGCCAGGGCGCCGTGACCATCCGGGTGTTCCAGGGCGAGCGTGAAATGGCGGCGGATAACAAATTGCTGGGGCAATTCGATCTAGTGGGCATCCCTGCGGCACCGCGAGGCGTGCCCCAGATCGATGTAACCTTTGACATTGATGCCAATGGCATCGTCAACGTTTCGGCCAAGGACAAGGGCACCGGCAAAGAACAGCAGGTGCGCATCCAGGCATCGGGCGGGTTGTCCGACGCCGAAGTGGACGAGATGGTCCAAAGCGCTGAATCCCACGCCGAAGACGATAAAAAGCGTCGGGAATCCGCCGAGGCCCGCAACAACGCCGAAGCCTTGGTCCACACCACAGAAAAAACCCTGGCCGAGTATGGCGACAAAATCGACGAGGGCGAGCGTGAAGCCATTGCCGGTGATATCGAAGCCTTGAAGGCCGCCATTGAGACCGATGACGCCGACGACATCCGCGCCAAGACTGAAATCCTGACCCAATCGTCCATGAAATTGGGTGAAGCCATGTACCAGGCACAGGATGGTGGCGACGAAGGCGAAAGCGCCGAGGGTGCTGAAGGCGAGGGCCAGGAAGACGGCGAAGAAGCCGAGACCGCAGAAGACGATGGCGAAGTGGTCGATGCGGAATTCGAAGAAGTGGACGACGACAAAAAGAACGAATCAGCGTAATAGATTCCACCAGGAATGTGTGGCCGCCCAGGTCCGGACGATCCCGGGCCCGGGCGGTGCTGTTTTCGGCGGGTAAAATGGCAACAACCAGTCGCCCGCCCTTAAAGCCAGAACTAAGTTCAAGGAACGTGCGGTAGGAAATGATGGCGGCGTCTGATTTTTACAGTGTACTGGGCGTGGCCCGCGATGCCTCGGGGGCCGAAATCAAAAAGGCCTATCGCGACCTGGCCAAAAAATTTCACCCGGATCGCAACCCGGACAAAAGCGCTGAGCAAAAATTCAAAGAAATCACCGAAGCCTACGAGGTTCTGTCCGACGACCAAAAGCGCGCGACCTTTGACCAATTCGGGGCCGAGGCCGTGCAAGGTGGCGGTGGCGGTCAGGGCGGGTTTGGCGGATTTGGATCGTCGTTCGCTGATGTGTTCGACGATTTGTTCGGCGAATTCCGCGGGCGGCGTCAGGGATCGGCCGGCCCGGCCCGGGGCGCCGACATGCGCTATAACCTGGAAATCGCCCTGGAAGACGCCTATCGCGGGCGGTCATCCAAAATCAGGGTTCCGACCCACGAACACTGCGAAGAGTGCAACGGGTCCGGGGCGGCGTCAGACACCAAGCCCGCCACCTGCCCGACCTGCGCAGGGGTTGGCCGGGTGCGCGCACAACAAGGCTTTTTCACCATCGAGCGCACCTGCCACACCTGCCAAGGTGCGGGCCAAGTCATCAAAAATCCCTGCGTCCATTGCAGCGGCTCTGGCCGCGTGCGGGTCGAAAAGAATTTGTCGGTCACCATCCCCCCGGGGGTCGAAGACGGCACCCGCATCCGTTTAGAAGGCGAAGGCGAAGCCGGACCACGGGGCGGACCGGCAGGGGATTTGTATATTTTTCTCTCGGTATCGCCCCATCGTTTGTTCCAGCGCGAAGGCGGCAATCTATATTTCACCGCCCACATTCCCATGGTCACAGCGGCCTTGGGCGGGACCATCGAAGTGCCCGATCTGAACGGCGGCCGGGTGAAGGTGAAAATCCCCCCGGGCAGCCAGTCCGCGTCGAAATTCCGCCTGAAAGGCAAGGGCATGCCGGCGTTGCGCGGCGGTGCTGCCGGGGATTTGTTCGTTCAGGCAAACGTCGAGACCCCGGTCAATCTTTCCAAAGACCAGCAAGATTTGTTGAAAAAATTTGACGTTGCCAGCGAAGGCAAAAAAACCAGCCCGGAGTCCGAAAGCTTTTTGGGTAAGATCAAGGAATTCTGGGACGACCTGAAGGATTAGAGCGTGTTGAAAATCGGCGTGTTGGGGTGCGGCGGGCGCATGGGCCAGGCCCTGTTGAGCCAAATCACCGCCGCTTCGGATACCACCATTTCCGGCGGCACCGAACCAGCGGGCAGCGATTGGATTGACCGCGACCTGGGCGACATCACCGGGTTGGGGCCTGTGGGCTTGGCCGTCACCAGCGACGCCGCGGCGCTGTTCCAAGGGTCAGACGCCATCGTCGATTTCACGGCACCATCGGCCAGCCAATCCCACGCCGCCCTGGCCGCCAGCACCGCGACGCCACTGGTCATTGGCACCACCGGCTTGAGCCCTGCCGATCAAGGGGCGTTGGAGCAAGCGGCGACCCAAGTGGCCATTGTTCAGGCCGCGAATATGAGCTTGGGCGTCAACTTGTTGGTGTCCTTGGCACGGCGCGCCGCCGCTGCCCTGGATGACCTTTACGACGTGGAAATTTCCGACATTCACCACCGCCACAAAGTCGACGCGCCATCGGGGACCGCTTTGGCCCTGGGCCAAGCGGTAGCCGAAGGCAGACGTGTCGATCACGATGCCATGGCCGTGCGCGACCGCGACGGCATCACCGGCGAACGGACAACCGGGCAAATCGGCTACGGGGTGTTTCGCGCCGGCAATGTGGTGGGGGAGCATTCGGTGATCTTTGCCGCCGATGATGAACGCATCGAGCTGACCCACAAGGCCGGAAGCCGGGATATCTTCGCTCGTGGGGCCCTGACCGCAGCCCGCTGGCTGCAAGGCCGTCAGCCCGGCCTGTACGGCATGGAAGACGTGCTGGGTTTGGGCGCATAGCGCCCTGGTGAACTTGGCTGACTAGCGAGCTAGCCTTCCCCCGAGGTTGAGTCTTCATGGAAGTGCAATTTGCTGTGGAACGGGTCGATGACGGTCATGACCCGACCACCCCACGGGGCATCTTCGATGCCGGGGCGCAAATACGCGTACTCCTTGGCCGTGATTTCCGTGTGAAATTCGTCCAGATTCGTTGTGCGAACAAATACCCCCGATCCGGGCGAGCCATCCCCATGATGCTCAGACAGGTGCAAAACCATCCCACCGCGGGAAACCTGTAAATAATGCGGTCCATCATCCGCGAATTGATGATCCCAATCCAAACTGAACCCAAGAAAATCCAAATAGAACGCTTTGGCCTTGGGAAGATCAAAAATTCGCAGAATTGGCACCGCCGTGAAACCCGGCTTCGGTGCAGTCATCCTTGGGCCGGTACCGGCTCCCGCCAGTCGGCCAACGCTGCTTTCAAAGCCTCGGCCACCTGGAGCCGTTCTTCGGGGCTTAAGAACGCCCCCACCGTCAATCGCTTTTCACGAAGGGTCAGCACCAGTTGGCTGTGGTGTTCCGGGGGATTGTCCATCAACACCCCCATCCAGGCTGGCTCGAAGGTCCAAACTCGGATTCGACCGGACGGAAACACCCGGCGCACCAGCAATTCTTTGGCCCCCAGCTGAATGGTCTCGAAAATCCGGCCATCGCGATAATTGAATTTGAAGGCCGCATATATCAGCAGCACATCCAGACCGAAAAACCCGAAAATCGGCCAAGCCCCTTGGGATAAGAACGCCAAACCGGCGGAAAAGCTGACCCCGACGATGAACAGCATCAAAATAAAGAACCCGGTGGGGGACAACGACCGATGGGGATGCAAAATCACATCGAACGCGTATGGTTCGGTGGCACCGCCGGTATCGGTGGTGTTTTCTGGCCCGTCGCCGGGGTTTTGCATCTGAACTGCCATGGCCCCAGACTAGCGTGGGGATGCCACCTGGGCAATCCCGGGGCATTCCGCCAGTTGAGAAATAGTACGAGCGTAATAAATCCATGAAAAAGCCTAATATTGAAGCGTTTTTTGGCCGCTTGTCGGATGCCAATCCGGAGCCAAAGGGCGAGTTGGCCCACCACAGTGTCTTTACTTTGCTTGCCGCCGTGGTGTTGTCGGCCCAGGCCACTGATGCCGGGGTAAACAAGGCGACACCCGGGTTATTCGCCGCCGCCGACACCCCTAAAGGTATGGTGGATCTGGGTGAAGAAGCCGTGCGGGATTTGGTGAAATCCATTGGCCTGTACAAAACCAAGGCGAAGAACCTGGTGCGCCTGAGCCAGCGGCTCATCGACCTCCACGACGGCAAAGTGCCCAACGACCGCGAGGCACTGGAGGCATTGCCCGGGGTTGGCCGCAAAACCGCCAATGTGGTGCTGAATATTGCCTTTGGGGTGCCGGTAATCGCGGTGGACACCCATGTGTTCCGGGTTTCCAACCGCACCGGCCTGGCCCCGGGCAAAACCCCGGCAGCCGTGGAAGCAAAATTGGAAAAAGCCGTGCCCGATGCCTGGAAACAGCACGCCCATCATTGGCTGATCTTGCATGGGCGGTATGTGTGCACCGCCCGCAAACCCAAATGCCCGGATTGTTTAGTGGCTGATTTGTGCGGTTTTAAGGACAAAACCGCCGAAATTTAGGTCTTAGCCAGCGGCAGCCCGCACCAACAAGGCTGTGATGCAGTCAGCTTCGGCAGAGGGGCCGACGCCTTTCGGCAAAACCTCGGCATGTTCCACGCGAAACAATCCGGCCCCCAACGATTGGTACAGAAACAGATGCAACACGCAGTCCTGGCCGTTGCCATACTGCAGAACCTGAGCCGTGGGCTCTTTGCGGTCCAAATCCGGATCCCCCAAGACTTCCGCCACTTCGAACGGTGACAAACCAATGAATTCCGCCAATTCCATCGTTGGCAGCGGCGGCGGCGGCACTTCCGGGGCGGCGGGGGGCTGAAGGTTGGCTTGGGGTGCCGGGGGCTGAACACCGACGGCAGGCGCCGCGACCGTTTCCGCGGCGATGCGCTTGAGGACTCCGAGGACGATGTGGCGGTTGCCCTCCTTGTTCATCTTGTCGGCGAGCGCGACGAGCTTCTCCACGTGCGC
>JABHVE010000135.1 GCA_018658465.1 Alphaproteobacteria bacterium | reverse complement strand
TTGACAATCCCTATCAGGTCAAACCCGTGGCACCGAAACAGCCACCCTCGGCTCAGCAACCACCGCCTCCCGTGACTCCGACAACCGTGACGCCGATTCCGCCCGGCGCGCAAGTTGGGACCGGCACCGATTCCGGCAAATACGACTCGACGGAAGTGTCCAAAATGACAAGGCAATTTCTGGATGAGATTCACAAGCTTGAATCCAACATCGACGGGTACGCTTCTGTGAACGGGAACGCCCTTGGCCGATATCAAATGACCCGTTCAGCACGAGAGGATGCTGGTGTTAGCAAGCATCATAAAGACAGCGCCGGGATGGAGGGGCTGGAAATATATAAGCCGGAATGGGACGAATGGTTCGGAACCTATGGTGCTACAAGCCAGCAGGAATTCCTGAAAAATCCGTTGACCCAGGAGTTGGCTATGGAGGAATACATGCGAAAGATGACTCTAAGCGTCCCGAACTTGCTGAGGGATCACAGCAACCTAGTCATCAATGGACTTGAGCAGGAGGGAATCCTTCTGGAAGAGGGGGCCATTTTGGCCGCTGGCCATCGCGAGGGGATTGGGCGCGTTCGCCAATATCTGGGTCACCTTCAAGATCACGATGGCCATTCGGCGGAGGCCCTTACATTGGAGGCGATAAAAAAGAAGTACCCGGAACTGACCGACAAACAGGCCGAAAAAAGATTGACGCAATTTGAGCACATAGAAACTCGCCTCCGGCAGTTCCAAGGCATTGACGCTTGGAAGGCGGAGGCGGAATGACCCTCAGATTCGGCAGAACTCTCATGGCCGCGATCCTGGTTATCGGGGTGGCGGTCGCGGCTGCTCCGGCCGCCCAAGCAGCGGAGCGCGTCAAATACCATGGGAAATTATTCTATGACCTTTTTGAGGTGGACGAAGTTCGCGCCAAGTTCCGCCGCGAATCCGGGTTGGATCCGAGAATTCGGATTCAGGTTGGGCAGGCCGACATCGACATGGATGGGGTGCCGGAAGTGTTCGCTACCGGTAGAGAAGACGATTGTGAGAAGTGGGGCTGCTACACCGGGGTCTACAAAAAAGTTGACGGTAATTGGGTGGAGGTCGAAGGACTGAGCGCGTTCTTTGGCAATGATGACGATCCCCTAATTTACATCCGGGAGGAAGTGGTCGATGGAATGCGGACTTTGTACTCCTCCCGCCACGAGCCCCTCGCAGACCCCGGCCCGGATCAGAGAGTTGTTTTCGGCACTGCCAATGAGGTGTTCTCGAGCGAGGATTGGGTGGAAAGTTATCTGTCGGGGTTCGACAGAGGGCCGGAGAATTACTGGTTCGGTCGTTTCGACATGAACGATGATGGGATCGACGAGATTTTCGCCACAAGAATTCCCGACGGCGATTGCGGCGTATGGTTTTGCGTTACAGGCGTTCAAGTCAAGTGGGGTGACGAGTGGTTTAGCCCCAACGCATTTGAGTTACCGTTTAACGCTATGATCGGGGACGACGGCCTGCCAGAAATCTATGTCCGCGATGAATGGAAGGACGGGTATCGCACGTACTACACAAGTCTCGACGGGCCACGGGAGCGCGTGCCGTTCCCGGACCCAGAATGAATTTCTGACAGCCGCGCTAGCCGGCGGACTAGTCGGTCCAGGATAGGAATTCGGTGATGGCGTCGCCGGGTTCTGGCGGGCGCAGGGGCACCGCGCCTAAACAAATCACACCATTGGTGCCGTCCACGGTGAGGATGTCCCCCGCACGGACCACCTGATCACCGACGGTGAAGGTTTTTGCGACGGCGTCCACGTCCACTTCGCTGGCCCCCGTGACACAGGGTCGCCCCATGGATCGCGCCACCACGGCGGCGTGACTGGTGGCCCCACCGCGAGACGTGAGCACGGCGACGCTTGCCGCGATCCCGTGGACGTCTTCGGGTTTGGTTTCCGGCCGCACCAAAATTGGCGTTTGCCCCGCCGATTGCATGGCGACCGCATCGTCTGACGTGAACACCACCAGGCCAGTTGCAGCACCGGGGGACGCGGGGATGCCCCGGGCAAGAATGGTTTTTTCCGCCGCTGGATCGACTTCGGGGTGGAGCAAGCGGCCCAATGCGGCAGCATCCACCCGGCCCAGGGCTTCGTCCCGATCGAGGATGCCAACGCGGACCATGTCCACAGCGATCTGCGCGGCGGCGCGAAGGCTGGGCACCGCATTGCGGGTTTGCAGCACCCACAGGCGGCCTTGCTCCACGGTGAATTCCACCTCTTGCACCCAACGTAAATGGCGTTCCAAAATTCCAAACGAATCGATCAGGGCGGCGAACACCTCGGGCATGGTGTCTTCCAGGGATTCGCTATTCCCCTGCCCCGCCGACAGACCGTGGGGGGTTGAAACCCCGGAAACGATGTCTTCGCCCTGGGCGTTGGCCAAAAATTCACCGAAGGGCCGGTTGGCGCCGGTGGACGGGTCGCGGGTGAAGCCAACGCCGGTGGCCGACCCCGTGCCGCGATTGCCGAAGACCATGGCCTGAACGGTCACCGCTGTTCCCGGAGTGTCGCCGATGTCGTGCATGGCCCGGTACCGGGCGGCGCGGCCGTGGCCCCAGGAATCGACGACGGCGCGGATCGCCCCCCACAATTGGCTGCGGGGGTCTTGGGGGAAATCGGTCGCCAATTCGTCGGTCACAACGGCCTGGAATGCGGTGGCCAGCGATCGCAATTCGGCCTCGGAAAATTCTGATCCAGACAGGCCCGATCCGCCGCGCAACTTGGCCACGGCATCGTCAAAAAGTTCCAGATCCGCGCCCATAGCCAGTTCGGAATACTGGGTAATAAATCGGCGATAACAATCAAAGGCAAAGCGGCCGTCACCGGTTTGTTGGGCCAGGCCTTCGGCACAGGCATCGTTCAGGCCCAGGTTCAGGATGGTATCCATCATCCCGGGCATGGAATTGGGCGCGCCGGACCGCACCGAAACGATCAACGGATTTTCGGGATCACCCAAGGTGGCCCCAACGGTCTGTTCCAGGGTGGCCAGGGCGGCGTCGACTTCGGCGGCTAAATCTTCGGGGAAGTCGTTGGTTTGCTGAAAGGCGTCGCAGGCCTGGGTGGTGATGGTGAACCCCGGCGGCACCGAAATCCCCAGGGCCGACATTTCGGCCAACCCCGCACCTTTGCCCCCCAACAAAGCGGTCATGGTGCCGTCGCCATCGGCTTTGCCGCCGCCGAATGCATAGACCCATTTGGTCATGGAGGCGGGGCCTTAGCCTTCGATCTTGGAGAAGTCCGCGACTTGTTCCAAGGTCGATGTGATTTGAGACAGAAACCGCAGACGGTTGGCGCGCAACGCGGGGTCATCATCGTTGACCGTTACCGCATCGAAAAATGCATCCACCGGGGATCGCAATTTCGCCAACGCCGCCATGGCATCGCCAAAATTTTCGGCCGTGATGTATTTGGCCAACGATGCGCGGGCTTGGTCTAGGGCGGTGGACAACGCGCCCTCCTGTGACTCCCGGAACAAAGCGCTGTCAGCCTGGTCGCGGTATTCGGTTGAATCCTTTTTTTCCTCGATGCGGACGATGTTTGCCGCCCGGCGATAGGCAACCAGTAAATCACCGCCATCGCCTGATCCTAAGAACTCGGCCAAGGCATCGACACGGGCCAGCAATCGCACCAAGTCATCTTCCGCCGTCAGCGCCAGCACCGCCGCAATCAAATCGTGGCGCACGCCGCGTTCTTTCAGGTGGACTTTCAGGCGGTCGGCGAAAAACGTCATCAAAGATTGGCCCACGTCGCTGGTCCAATTTCCCCGCACGTTTTCGGGGAGACTGCGGGATGCGGTGTCGAAAACCTTCCCCAAAGGTAAGCGCAATTGGTTTTCAACCACCAAGCGAATTACCCCCAGCGCGGCGCGGCGCAATGCGAAGGGATCTTTTGATCCTGTGGGTTTTTCGTCCATGGCCCAAAATCCCACCAAGGTATCGATGCGATCGGCCAAACATAACGCGACGGATACGGGTGCCGATGGGCAGGCATCGTCGGGGCCTTTCGGCGAGTACTGATCGCGGATGGCGTCGGCACCCGCCGGACTTTCGCCGTCGTCCAGGGCGTAATAGCGGCCAACCAGTCCTTGGAGCCCGGGGAATTCACCAACCATGCCGGTGACCAAATCCGCCTTGGCCAGGCGGGCGGCGGAGCGCACTTGGTCCTTGTCGGCGCCGTCGATGAACCCGGCGATTTCCACAGCTAGGGCCTGAACCCGATCGACCTTTTGATCCAAGGTTCCCAGTTTGCGATGGAAGGCGATATCGCCAAGTCGGGGGGCGTATGCAGCCAATGGCGTTTTGCGATCCTGATCCCAGAAAAATTTGGCGTCGGCAAGGCGTGCCCGCAGAACCCGTTCGTTCCCGGCGACGATTGCCGCACCACCATCTGTGGCTTCGATGTTGGCAACCACGATGAAGTGGGCCGCCAATGTGCCGTCGGAATTTTCCAGCGCCAAATACCGTTGGTGTTTGGCCATGGAGGTGGCCAAAACTTCGGGCGGCAAATCCATGAAGGCGTCGTCGATGGTCCCCATTAAAGCCACCGGCCATTCCACCAAGCCGGCGATTTCGCTGATCAGCTTTTCGTCAACGCGCAATCCCAGCCCTGCATCCTTCGCCAATGCCTCGGCACCATCGCGGATGATTTGTCGCCGTTCCCCGGCGTCCAAGACCACATACGCGGACTTCAACTGTTCCCGGTAGTCGTCGAATCCCGTGACGGCGACAGCGTCCGGAGCCATGAACCGGTGCCCCGAAGTGGTGTCGGTGGCGGTGATTTTTGCGTCGCCCAAATCCAACGCGAAATTCAACGGCTTGCCATGGAACACCGCCAGAATTCCATGGAGCGGTCGCACCCAACGAAATGTATTGTCGGCCCAATGCATGGATTTCGCCCAACTCACATCGCCGATTGCCGATGCCAGCACGTCGGCCAGGACTTCGGCAGTTGGGCGACCGGGTGTCGTTTCGCTGACATATAAGACCACGCCTTTTGGTGTTTCACGTTCTTCAACTTGATCGCGGGTGCGGCCCACGGATTTCAGGAACCCCTGGATCGCTTGATCCGGGGCGTTGATGCCTGGGCCTTTGCGCTCAGAATGCACATCCGGCTGAGTTTCTGGCAAGCCATCGACAGCCACCACCAATCGACGCGGTGTGGCGAAGGCTTTGATGTCATCGAATTCCAACGCCTCGGCTTTCAGACCGTCGGCCGTCAGCCGCTTTAATTCCGCCGCGCCTTTTTCCTGCAGGCCAGCGGGAATTTCTTCCGACAGTATTTCCAGCAACAGTTCTGGCACTGGATTAGGCCTCGGCCTTTTCTTCGCCCAACCATGCCTCGCAGCAGCCTTTGGCAAGTGCACGGATGCGACCGATCATGGCGGCGCGCTCGGTGACGCTGATGACCCCCCGGGCGTCTAGCAAATTGAACAGGTGGCTGGCCTTGATGCACTGGTCATAGGCGGGCAGCGCCAATTGTTTGCCCAACAGCAATCCGCAGGCGTCTTCGGCCTCGGCAAATTGCGTGCGCATTGCGTCGGTGTTGGCGTGATCAAATCCGTAGGCCGAGAACTCCTGCTCGTTGCGCAAGAACACGTCGCCATAGGTGACGCCCGCGCCGTTCCAATCTAGATCGAAGACGTTTTCTTTTTGCTGCACATACATGGCGAGGCGTTCCAGGCCGTATGTGATTTCCCCCGGCACCGACGTGCATTCAATGCCCCCCACCTGTTGGAAATATGTAAATTGCGTGACTTCCATGCCGTCGCACCAGACCTCCCACCCCAGACCGGCGGCACCCAACGTGGGGCTTTCCCAATCGTCTTCGACAAAGCGGATGTCGTGTTCGGCGGATGAGATGCCCAATGCCCCCAGGCTTTGCAGATACAAATCTTGGATGTTGTCGGGGGATGGTTTCAGGATCACTTGGAATTGGTAATAGTGCCCAAGGCGGTTGGGATTTTCCCCATAGCGGCCATCGGTGGGGCGTCGGCAGGGCTGCACAAATGCCGCGCGCCAGGGATCCGGCCCCAAAGATTTCAGCAGGGTCGCCGGGTGGAACGTCCCCGCCCCCATTTCCAGGTCATAGGGTTGCAGCACAACGCAGCCTTGATCCGCCCAAAAATGTTGCAGGGTAAGGATCAAATCTTGGAAACTGGTGCTTGTGCGTCCCTCGGTCATGCGGGGTACGGGCAATCGCCCCGGTCGCACTTCTTTGCGGTGGCGGGGGCAACGAAGGATCCGCACACTGTGCATTCCACCAAGTCTTCGGCCTCCACGCGCTTGTCCTTGGTTGAGGCTTTTTTGGCCGCGAGATTTGCGGCGCGCACTTCCCCCAGCTGGGTCATGTATTTGAACCCGTACCACACGATCAAAATTGCCACGGCGGTGACCAACAGCTTGCCTAAGCTAAATCCCAACATGTCCTATAATCCGAATCGTGACCAAAGAAGCCGGGCTTCGATGGCAGCCAGTGCCCGCGACGGCCAGTCACCGGCGTCGCCAAACCCGCCATTGGAGTCAGAGGCCCGACCAAACAAGCGCCGCAACCGATTGGAGCGGCTGCCCACCACCCGCAGGCGGACTTTTTCCCCATAGCGTTCCCGCATGACTGTGCGCAGATCGCCGATGCCGTCCACTAGGCCCAATTCCAGGGCTTGGTCGCCGGTCCAGAATTCGCCGCTGAATAATTTCTTTTCTTCGCCGTTTAGCTTCTTTCCTCGGCGGCTGCGCACCAACGCCATGAAGCCTTCGTGGATGGATTTCTGGATCGTTTTCAGGCGCTTTATGTCGGCGGGCTTTTCGGCACTGAACGAGTCCAGCATGCCTTTTTGGCTGCCCTCGGCATACACCCGCCGTTCGATGCCCAATTTCGCAATCATTTCAGGAAAACCGAAGCCTGCCGAAATCACCCCGATGGAGCCAATGATCGAGGCCGAATCCGCATAGATTTCATCCCCGGCGCACAACAGCCAATAGCCGCCGGAGGCCGCCACATCCTCGGCAAAGGCAAACACCGGCACTTCGTTTTCTTCGGCCAAGGCGCGGATGCGGGTGAAAATCAAATTGGATTGAACGGGGGACCCCCCGGGGGAATTCACCGCCAAGGCCACGGCCTTGATCCCGCGAATGTTGAAGGCGGTTTCCAGATTGCGCGCCAATCCAGCCATGGATAGCCCGCCACCAAAGCCGCCAGCCGCACCGATCGCCCCATTCAGGCGCACCACAGGCACCAAAGGCGCGCCTTCGCGCAGACGGCGCAGAGGCAGCAGGGATCGAAGATTAGAGATAATTCGCCACATAAGAATCACAATACGGCCAGCGCCTATGGGCCGCAACGGCTCTTCGGGGCACCGGCTAGATCTTTCCGCTACACTCCCGCCGATGGACGCCATAGAAACGGATCGATTGGTGCTACGGCAATGGCGGGACAGCGATTTCGCCCCGTTTGCCGCCCTGAACGCCGACCCCCGGGTCATGGAATTTTATCCCGGCCCCTTAAGCACTCAGGATTCGGACGCCTTCGCCCATCGCATTCAGGAAAGCCTGGCGCGGGACGGATTTGGCCTGTACGCGACCGAGGTCAAATCCAGCGGCCGGTTCATTGGCTATGTGGGGTTTGCCCATGCGGAGTTTGCCGCACCGTTCACTCCCGCCATCGAGATCGGCTGGCGGCTCGGGTTTGGTGCGTGGGGATTTGGCTACGCCACCGAAGCCGCCCTGGCATGTCTGGATCACGGATTTTCGCACCTGGGGTTCGACGAAGTGGTTTCGTTCACGTCAAGGCAAAATGCCCGGTCCATCGCCGTCATGAAGCGCCTCGCCATGGAAACAAACCCATCCGATGATTTCGAGCACCCCAAGGTCCCGGAGCGCCATCCACTGCGTCCCCACGTTCTTTACCGAATTACGAAGCCTTAATTCGGCCAAAATTTGACCCCGCCTGCATACTATCAAGGGTAGAAAATCCTTGACTTTTGGGAGTCCCGCGCGTACATTGGGCCCCACCCTGATGATCAGTTCTTGCGCCCGCACACAATGCGCCCGCTTTCCGGCAAAACCGGAGCGGGCTTTTTTTTGGGTTTCCCGAGCCCGATCAGACCGACGCGGGCAGCCAGACTATTGCCGCTCTACTGCTTCCAAAAGTTCCCGGTCGTAGCTGATAGCGGCCGCGCCGGGGTTCATGGCGCGCTCACTACCCATCGGACATTGTGCGGGGTCAAGGGATCGCATGTGGTCGCCCATTCCTCCGGGAGGCACCACGAACATTACGCAACTTGGGTTGTCCCAACTGGGGCCCAAATGGAGCAACATGTAGCCAATTTCCCGGGCTAAGATCATCGCGGCATAGGTCGTGGCATTGGCACGATCAAATATCGGGTCGGGGCCAAGTTCGTTCAAATCCCCAACATCATTGATCATCGTGAATGTGCTGAGCGTTGTTATTGCGCCAAATTGGCCGGAGCGGCTGAACCCTGTTGTGCCTATCACCACCCCCCCGCGCAACATGATTCTGGGGTCAAGTTTGTATAGCTGCACGCTGGCCACCAACAGATTGGTGATCACGATCTCGAAAGGAAATTCTCCGTACCCTGCAAAGTCCCAAACGGCGAGCTGGTGTCCAATGTCATCGATCACACGCTCACCATCCTGGGCGGTCAGGTCTTGCCATCGCAAGCGCCCTTGCATCCAATTTTCTGCGATGGCTTCCGCTAATCTTTCGATCTCCATGGTCGTGACGCCTGGAATAGCATTTTCGAAATACCGCCGAGCGCTAAAGATATCCGTTCTAGGATCAATCAAACTATCGGCGATCCACTTGACAAGTACCTGGGGACTTCGGTCAGCGTCCACCATGTTAAAAACGTAATGAGCTCCGAATTCAATCGCTGGGGACGGTGTGGCCATTAGCAATTCGTCGACTGAATAATCGTCGCCGCGATCGAACTGGACGGTCAGGCCGAACTGGTCGTGAATTAATGTCCCCGCTAGAGCCAAGACCTCCGAGATTTCTTCCTCAGCCAAGTTCGGGAACCGGGGATTTATCGCGCGGGCCACGCGCAAGCTGATTGGGCCGTCGCCGAGTTCCGGCACCGGTACAAGCGGGAACTTTACTGGTTCTTCGCAAGCCGCCAGTCCCAGCGTTCCAGCCAACGCCGCCGCAATTAAACGCATACCAACACCCTTAGTTGCCAAACCGCATTTTAGCGACCGGGGCCGATGCCCCGCAACACCGTGTTGATCTTGGGCTGGAAACAGATGCGCAAATGAGTCGAAGGCTTGGGTACAGGACCCGGGCGGAGGTTCAGGCTAAACAACTGGCGGAGGAAGCTACGGCAAGGAAGGAAGCCGAGGCATTGGAATGGGAGCGCAAGCAAGAAATGGAGGACGAACGCGTGCGCGAGGAAGCAGAGAGGATCGAAAATGCCATTCAGGAATCCGAATACCGCGAACTATCCCAGGATGAGCAGACCTACCTGGATTACGGCGAATTCTGAGTTGTTGCAGGGGCATATGGGGCCCCACAAATTTCGGGGCTATTTCGTCACTGATTCGAGGAGCTTGCGATCAATAGTAAATGGACCAGCCCCGGGAATCATGGCTGGTTCGCTATTTACGGGGCAGGGGACCTCCGGGGCCGATTGTACGTCAAGGTAGGCTGCAGACATTATGCATCCCGGTTTACCTTCGGGATGACCAAGGTGCATCAACATGTGCCCTATTTCGTGGGTCAAAGTCAGTGCATTTTCCCTTATCACACTTGGGTCGTGGATGATTTGGTTTGGGCCCAAATTGCTCAAATTTCCGAGATCATTAACGAGGAAGAAAGTGCTTACCATTCCAAAAGTACCCAACGAGCTTGAGCGGCTAAACGCTGTTGATCCCAAACTCAGGCCTCCCAGTTTGGCTAAGCCCGGATAGAATCCGTACAGTTCCGCGCTGGCAATCAGTTGGTTGGTCATTACAATCTCAAAGGGCAGATCACCGTATCCGAGCACATCCCAAATGGCCTTCTGATGGTTTATGCCGAAATCGATTACCGGCCTTCGGTCTTGTGCCCTTAGGCCCTGCCAGCGCCGAAGGCCGTTCGCCCAAACCTCGGCGATGGCCAGGGCTAGGTCGTCCACATCCATTTCGGCAGCGCCGGGAATCAAGGGTCCTAAAACTTCGACGGCCTCGGCGATTGACGATTGGCCGTTCTCAAGTGCCCTGGCAATCATTCCCGCAAGTCGCATCGGAGCTCGGCTCGGATCAGGCAATTCGTAGGTCAAGCCAATGGCGTCCTCCCTCGCCGCAGGAGGGTTGAGCTTCATCAATTCGCTGACGTCGTAGTCCTCGCCACGCTCAAATTGGACCTCCAGGCCGAAATGGAATTGAACTAAATCCACGGTTTGACGCAGGACTTCTTCGAATTCGGCCTCGGTTAAGGCGTCGAACCGTGGGTTTATGGCACGCACCACGCGCAGGGTAATGGGACCGTCGCCCAGCTCTGGCAGTGGCACCGCCGGGAATGGGTCAGGTTCGGGAATCGCGAAAACACCGATCGTCACGATGAACACCACACCGATCAATCCGGCCACAATCTTCCGCATCATCCATACCCCAGGTTGCCGATCCCGATTATAGCTGAGCGCTGGGGGCTGTCCCTATGTGGATTGTCACAATCCTCGTTGATCGGATTGCGGTCATCTATGATGATGGGGGATGGCCGATTTCGACAAAGAGTTGGATGCGCGCGACCTTGCCAGCCCCCTGCCTGTGTTGCGGGCAAAGGCGGCCCTGCGCGAATTGCTCCCTGGGCAGGTCTTGCGTCTGCTGGCTTCGGATCAACGCACGGCCCTGGATGTGGGGAGCTTTTGCAAGACCGCCGGTCACGAATTGGTGGCCCAAGATCACCAGGACGGGGTCCGCAGCTTTCTGATCCGCCGCCGCGCTGACTAAGGCTTGATCGCTTGGGCTACTCTTGCTCAGGCGGATCGGCGGGCGTTACAATTCAAAGCGAAAATTGCGAAGAAAGAGTCCCATGGCCCAATCTGATCCCACCAAAATTCCCGCGGACATCGCCAAGATGACGTTCGAGGAGGCCCTGGAAAGCCTGGAAGAGATTGTTGACCGTCTGGAAGGTGGCGAGGTCAGCCTGGAAGAGTCCATCGAAACCTATACCCGGGGCACCCAACTGAAACGCCACTGCGAGGCCAAATTGCAGGCTGCCAAAGAGCGGGTGGAGAAGATCGAAATGGCGACCGATGGCACCCTGACTGCCCAGCCCGCGGACCTGGAATAGAGGCGCCGGG
>JABHVE010000125.1 GCA_018658465.1 Alphaproteobacteria bacterium | reverse complement strand
CGGGTTCTGGTTCGGGTTCGGCCACAGGCTCAGGCACCGGCTCGGGTTCCGGCGGTGGCGGAGGGGGTGGTGGCGGCGGCGGTGTTGGTGTTGGGTCAGGCTCGGCCGCTGCCGGGGCCAAAGCCGCTACGGTTTCGTCGGCGATCATCACCAATTCGACCACCACGGGCTGCTCCACAGCGGCGCTCGGCACGAACCAATTGGGCAGGCCAAAGTACAGGACCACCACAAGCCCAATGTGAAATACGATCGATGTGATCAGCGGCGTGCGCATTTAGAGCATGACCGGACAATATGAAGTCAATTTGATGGCGGCAAATCGGCTTTCCGGGCAGGCGCGGCGCGAAGCGCGATGCGCCGCCATCGGGTGAGAGCCGCAACGAACCCGGGGAGCCGATTGGCCCCACCGGAGGCCGGATTCTTTTGCGCCGTGGCGTTGTTGCGCTTCCTTGCCGATGTGTCGCATCGCCATCAAAAGCGCGCCTATCCACAACGCAAAATTATTTCGGTCAAATGGTTTCATATTGTCCGGTCATGCTCTAGTTATCGCCACCTCCACCTTGGTCGGGCGGATTGGACACCAGAGCGACCCGGGAAAATCCAGCGCCATTGATGGCACCGATGATTTCCAAAATGTGCCCGTAAGTGATGGTTTGGTCGCCGCGCACAAAAATCCGCACATCGGGATTGCGCTCGCTGACGGCAATCAGCAACGGCACCAGTTGGTCAAATTCAACTTGGGTTTCTTGGACCCACAGCACCCCTTCGCTGTCGATGGTCACCGACAACGGTTCATCGTCGCCGGGCAGGGCACCTGCCTGGGTTTTGGGCAAGTCCACCGGCACCCCCACCGACAGCAATGGTGCGGTGATCATGAACACCACCAACAGCACCAGCATCACATCGACAAACGGCGTGACGTTGATTTCCGACATCAGCTGGCGGCCGTATTTGCTGTCGGACCGCCGTACGAATCTGGAGCCCGATTGGGTTGGGGTTACGATGCGCCTTCCTCCAATTGCCGCGACAGAATTGCAGAAAATTCCGATGCAAAGCCTTCCATGCGGTTGGCGAACCGGCGGATGTCGGTGGAAAATTTGTTATAGGCCACCACGGCGGGGATCGCCGCCACTAGGCCCAATGCTGTGGCGAACAATGCCTCGGCAATGCCCGGGGCGACGACAGCCAAGCTGGTGTCATTGGACATGGCGATGGCTTGGAAGCTGTTCATGATCCCCCACACGGTGCCGAACAATCCGATGAACGGTGCGGTGGAACCGACCGTGGCCAAAAACACCATGTAGCGTTCGATGCGTTCCATTTCCCGATCCATGGTCAATTGCATGACCTGACCGATGCGGGCTTGTAATCCGGCGTGCATGCCTTTTTCCAACACCCCACCCGCCAAGGTGCTGCGCCGCCATTCGCGCATGGCCGATGCGAACAACAAGGTCATGGGGTCGGCCGGTGTCGCCCCGACTTTTTCGAAAAGATTTTCCAGTGATCCGCCGGACCAAAAGGCTTCTTCGAATCGGTCGCCTTCTTCGGCCAGTCGCCGCATGCGGCGAAATTTGTCGACAATGATCGCCCACGACCACACGGATGCCGCCAGCAAAATCACCAGCACCAATTGCACCACCAGATCCGCCCGTAAGAACAGGCTGATCAAAGATAGATCGGCGGCCCCATTGCCGCCCAGAAGTTCACCTTCCATAAACTTTAGCCACTTTCTTCTTTGCCCCCGCCAATCAGATCTAATTGTCCCGGCCCGCGGGTTGGTGCGGCTAGGCCCAAATGCTCAAACGCCGATCCGTGCAGCACGCGGCCCCGTGGGGTGCGTTGCAACAATCCTTGTTGGATCAAAAACGGCTCGATAATTTCTTCGATGGAATCCCGCGGCTCCGACAACGCCGCCGCCAAGGTTTCCACCCCCACCGGGCCGCCGGTGAAGGTGTCGGCGATGCAGGTCATGTAACGGCGGTCCATTGCATCCAACCCCAGGCGATCCACTTCCAATTTGCCCAGGGCCTGGTCGGCCAAGGCAGCGTCAATGGTGGTGGCACCCTGGACCGCGGCGAAATCACGCACCCGGCGCAACAGACGGCCCGCCACCCGAGGGGTGCCTCGGGACCGCTTGGCGATTTCTGCAGCACCGCCCTGGTCCAGGGGTGCCTCCATCAGCCGTGCGGCACGTTCCAAAATCTTCTGCAAATCTTCCGCCCCGTAGAAATTAAGCCGCGCCGGAATTCCAAAGCGGTCGCGCAGTGGCGTGGCCAATAATCCGGTGCGGGTGGTTGCCCCCACCAAGGTAAATTTTGGCAACTCGATGCGCACCGACCGGGCCGATGGGCCCTCGCCAATAATCAAATCAAGTTCGAAATCCTCCATGGCCGGATAAAGAATTTCTTCCACTAACGGGTTCAGCCGATGAATTTCGTCGATGAACAACACATCGCGGTCGCCAAGATTGGTCAGGATCGCCGCCAAGTCTCCGGATTTTGCCAACACTGGGCCAGAGGTGGCACGAAAATTGGCACCCAGTTCGCGAGCAACAATCTGCGCCATGGTGGTTTTGCCAAGACCCGGAGGCCCCGCCAACAAAACATGATCCAAGGCATCGCCCCGGGATTTGGCGGCTTCGATGAAAACCCCCAGATTTTCGCGCAGAGAATCTTGGCCGACAAAATCCTCCAGAGTGCGCGGGCGCAACGCTGCATCGGCGGTATCTGCCGGGGTGATTGTCGGGGCCACGTCGCGCGGAGTGTCGGGGTTTTCTGTCATCGGCCCAGCTCCACAAGTCCGCCTTTGATCAAATCTTCAACCGCAGCATTTTCGGCCAAGTGGGTGGCGGCAGCGGACACCGCGGTAAACGCATCCGTGCGCTGATATCCCAGGTTCACCAGTGCCGAAACCGCGTCCCGGGCCGGACCGCTGTCATCCAATTGGCTGGTGCTGGCCATTGCCGTTGGTGTCGATCCCAACGCCAAGGTTGGCGCCTTGTCCTTCAATTCCAAAACAATGCGCTTGGCCAATTTGGGTCCGACTCCGTTGGCCACGGTCAGGGGCACGTGATCTTGGGCGGCGATTGCCCCGGCCAACATTGCGGCTTCTGACACCGACAAGATTGCCAGGGCAACCTTTGCGCCGACCCCTTGGACCGACATCAAGGCGCGGAACCAATCGCGTTCTTGGTCTTCGCCAAATCCGTACAGATTGATGTGGTCTTCGCGCACATGGGTTTCGATCACCAGGCTGACCGCTTCACCCGGGGCCCCAAGGCCCGCCAGTGTGCGACCGGAACACAGGACCAAATATCCGACGCCGCTCACGTCCACCACGGCGGAACCCTCGGCCACAGAATCCAATCGGCCTGTAAGCTTGGCAATCATGCTAGGCGCTCGTTCATGGCCAATTCCGCGGCTTCGATCCGGGCCTCGGACTGGCTGTTGTGGGTGTGGCAAATGGCCACCGCCAAGGCATCGGCGGCATCAAAACTGTCACTGGAAAATCCCGGCAATAACATCCCAACCATGGCGCTGATTTGTTCTTTCGGCGCATGGCCCGATCCACACACGGATTTCTTGACGTGGTTGGCGGAATATTCGGCCACCGGAATGCCCAACAGACCGGGCACCAAAAGCACGGCACCCCGGGCTTGGCCCAATTTAAGGGCAGATGCCGGATTGCGGTTCACAAAGGTTTCTTCCACTGCCGCTTCGTCCGGGGCGAATTCCCCTGCGATGTCCACCAACTGTCGGTGCAGGTCCGCCAAACGATGGGCCATGGGGGCGGTCGTCGGCGTCTTCACGGTGCCTGCGTCGACAAACGCTAGGCGCTGACCAGTGACGTCAACGACGCCCCACCCAGTGGCGCGTAAGCCAGGATCCAGACCCAATACCCTCATGAAGCGTTCAGTTTTTCCATAATTTCGTCTGAAATATCGAAATTCGATGACACCGATTGGACATCGTCATCGTCTTCCAAGAGTTCGATCAGCTTGAACAACGTGGTGGCGGCGTCTTCGCCCACGGTCACAGTGGACACCGGACGCCACAACAATTCGGCCGCATTGGGGGTGCCGTATTTGTCTTCCAGACCGGTCAGCACCGTATGGAAATCATCGGGGGAACAGGTGACCTCGTGGCCGGTTTCATTGGTCACCACATCATCGGCCCCGGCTTCCACGGCGGTATCCATCATCTCATCCTCTGACGCCACATCTAGGGGATAGCGAAAAAATCCGATTCGATTGAATTGAAACGCCACGGTGTTGCTCTCGCCCATGGCCCCGCCAAATTTGTTGAAAGCCGACCGCACGGCGGCGGCGGTGCGATTGCGGTTGTCGGTCAGGGTATCGACGATCATCGCCACGCTGCCCGGGCCATAGCCTTCGTAACGGACTTGCTCGAACGCGGCACCACCGGCGTCTCCCGACCCCCGTTTGATCGCCCGTTCCATGGTGTCCTTGGGCATGTTGGCGGCGCGGGCGGCGGTGACCGCCGTGCGCAGACGCGGATTGGCATTTGGGTCGGGCAGCCCTTCTCGGGTCGCCACGGTCAATTCTCGGATCAGCTTGGTGAATACCTTTGCCCGCCGGGCGTCTTGGGCGCCCTTGCGGTGCATGATGTTACTGAATTGGGAATGTCCCGCCATGTGTGCGCTTGCCTCGTGCTACAAAATTTCTAAATCCAGTGTTCCAGGGGAAACTTTACACTAGATGTTGTGGCTTCCACACCCAGGGATCGACCGCCAGAGGTCACCACTCGGCGGCTGAAGGTTTGCGGTCCCTATGTGTGGGGATCAATGTGGCGAATTTGGGGCGTTTTGGCGCGAAGAATTCGTGCTGTATGATTGTGCATGCGAAATTTAGTGGCAGTTCTAGGGGCGCTCCAAAGGGCTAGACGGTAGTTCTAGACATGGAGACATGAGAGGCGATTTGGAATCGGCACTCGACTTCACTCCAGCGATGGCGGAGATGGAAGGGGATTCCGATCGGGCCGCTGGGATCGTCGCCGCGAGCCTTGTCGACAGCGCGCTCAAGATTCGCCTTACCGCCGCAATGCGGCCTGACCCAACTGTTCACAACGAAATTTTTCAGCCGTCGGGCTCATTGGCGGCTCTGGGGACGAAAGCAAGATTGGCATACATGCTGAGTTTCGTGTCTGATGATGTTTATCAAGACCTCATTGCCATCGAACGTATCCGCAACAGTTTCGCCCATCGCGCGGATATCCAGCATTTTGCCCACCCGGATATCCAGAACGAAATCAAGCGTATGAAGACTCCAGCCCTCGCGGAAAGCGAATTGAATGGGGGACTTTCCAGTTCATCGTCGAAGGTTATTTGGGACGCAGACCCGAGAACGGTGTTCCTCGCAGCCACAAAATTCGTACTCGGTCAAATCCTGCCCCGTGGGATTCCGGCTCCGTCGGAGGCCGAAAAACCAGTCTAGCCGGACGCGGAATTTACCCACCCAGCTCGGTGGGCTTGAGGCGACCGCCCACGCGGATCGGCTCGATGGCCAAGGCCAGGCCGGTGGCATCGTCGGTTTCCACAAACACCCCGCACAGGGTCGCTTCGCCCTCGGCTGGGGCAAATCGGTCTTTTTTGATTTTGCGGCGGAACCGATTGATGGGCTCATCGGGCACCATGCCGATGACCGAATTGTAGTCGCCGCACATGCCAAGGTCGGTTTGATAGGCCGTGCCTTTTGGCAAAATCTGGGCGTCGGCGGTGGGAATATGGCTGTGGGTGCCAACCACCAATGATGCCCGGCCATCGGCAAAATGGCCCATGGCCATCTTTTCGCTGGTGGCCTCGGCATGGATGTCCACCAGGATGAAATCAGCCCCTGTGCTCAGACGCACATTGTTAAGCTCGGCGTCCACCGAGGCGAAGGGATCATCCAGGGGATCCATGAACACCCGGCCCATGACTTGGATGACCATGGCGCGGGCGCCGTTCTGGGTGGTGTACACGTGGGCGCCGCGTCCCGGCGTTCCTTTGGGGAAATTGTTGGGGCGCAGCAATCGGGGCTCGGATTCGATGTGGTTCAAAGTTTCTTTCTGATCCCACACGTGGTTGCCGGTGGTGATGGCGTCCACGCCCAAATCGAAAAATTGATGGCAAATTTTCTTGGTGATGCCAAACCCACCGGCGGCGTTCTCGCCGTTCACCACCATAAAATCGGCGCCCAGACGGTCGCGCAGACCGGGCCCGTGGGTGGCCAGAGCATCGCGGCCAGACCGGCCAACGATGTCGCCGAAATACAGTACCTTCACTGGGATCTCTCAGAATTCTGAATGTTCACGAAAATTGGTGGGCACCGTTTTCGGTAATCACCAAATCCAGGCGCTGGTCCAGTTCACCGTGGGGCACCGCATCAATTTGCTGGGATTGATAGGCAATCCCCACAGCCAACACCGTGGACCCGGAAGATTTCATGTCTGCCAGTGTGCGGTCGTAATACCCGCCCCCATATCCCAGTCGATAGCCCGATGTATCGAATGCCAACAACGGCAGCATCACAATGCCCGGAGACAGAACAAAGGCATTGGCGGGGGGGTGGGACGTGCCAAAAGGCCCGTCCTCCAATTCCACTTCCGGGCGCCATTCGCGGAATTCCAGAGCCTTTTCCTTGGCGGTCACCGCTGGCAGAACGCATTGAACCTTGTCTTTGACCAAACGTTTCAACAACGGCACCGGGTTCATTTCATCGTTCATGGGCCAATATCCCGCCACCACCGCGTCGGCTGCCATAGGCACATGGTCCAAAAACTGCGCCTGGAGCAAATCCCCCGCCAGTGGGCCTGTTGTCGCCTTGGCCTCGGAACGCACATCCCGGGCGTCGTTGCGCGCGCGCTTTTTGGCGGCGGCAAGGTCCGATGGATCAATTGGATTGGTGGCTAGGTCGGGCACAGGCCCCCCTTGTCGAAATTCGCAGGCAAAAAATTCAAGATGACGGGACCGCACGGCCGTAAGCAGCACTCATCCACTGTGGCCTGCAAGTGCAGGTGGGTGCCGTAATACCGCGGCCACGACCGCGGCAGGGACAGCTCCCGATGGAGTACTTATAGCCCCAGGGAATTGGCCGCTCGTCGAACCGGGCAGTACCCGCCAAGGGGATTAGGTTAGAGCAGGAATGAATGCGTGCCTAGGCACTCTTGATACGGGCGGCGATGCTGTCGATGCGCTTGGTTGCCGCGTCCAGGGCGTCGGATGACGCGCCGCTGGCATCCAGGGCGGTGGTGGATTCTTTTTCCAATTCCTCCACTCGGTCCAAGGCGTCGGATAATTCATCGCCAACCAACAGCCCGGCCATCAGCATCATCCGGGTTTCCCCCACCTGGCCCAGTTCATCCGCCAGGCGCTTGGCGTGGGCATTCAAATGGTCAGCAATGGACATCAAATGGGCTTCTTCGCCGTCTTCGCAGGCCACGCGGTATTTGTTGCCGTTCACTGTGACGTCGATTTCAGCCATGGGTTCAGGCGCTCCCGTCTTCGGCCAGGACCGATTTGATCCCGGCGATGGCGTGGTCGATGCGGGCGCCAGCGGTCTGGGCCACTTCGCGCAAATCACGGGCCTGAGTCTTGGAGAGTTTCAGGTCTCGGGTCATTTGCTCCTGGTCGGTGCGCAGCCCCGCCAATTCGGTCTCAAGCTTGACCACCTGTTCTGCCGCGTCTTTGCGCAGGGACGCCAATTTGGCCTCAACCTCGCGCTCCAAGCCCGCGATCGCCGCCTCCAGGCGTTTTGCGTCAGATCCACCGTCGCTCAAGGAGTCCCCCGTTCCGCATTGATTTTGCGTTTTTTTCTGTCAGGGCAGCCCAGAGGCCCACAATCCGACTTTGACCAACGGTGACAGAAAATATTGTTATATTTGAACAAGTTATGGCTAAACGTGAAGAGGTAGCATACGATTGAAATGTTTCCGCAGTCAACAAATGATCCAGCCATTTTGCTGGGGGGTAATCCCATCACACAGGTGTACTTGATCACCCCGCCGCAGTTGCCCGGCGACTTCCCGCAATCGTTGGCATCGGTGCTGGCCGCCGGTGATGTGGGGTGCGTGCAGTTGCGCCTGAAAGATGTCGATGATGACGGGGTCCTGGATGCCGCCGCAACCCTTGGCGAAGTTTGCCGACACGCATCTGTGCCACTTGTGCTGAATGACCGCCCGGATTTGGCCAAGGCGGCCGGGATCGACGGGGTCCACGTGGGCCAGGACGACATGCCCTATGCCCAGGCCCGGGCCACGGTGGGTAACGACGCCATTGTCGGGGTCACCTGCAATGACTCCCGGCACCTAGCGATGATCGCGGCACAAAATGGCGCGGATTACGTGGCCTTTGGGGCCTTTTTCGATACCGCCACCAAGGCGGCAAAATCCCGCGCCGGGATCGACCTGATCGAATGGTGGACTGGCTTGGTGGAAATCCCCTGCGTCGCCATCGGCGGGAT
>JABHVE010000122.1 GCA_018658465.1 Alphaproteobacteria bacterium | reverse complement strand
GCTGGCCGCTGCATTGGCGGTGGTGCCGTCGACAGCCGCTCAATCCCAAGATTGGGGATGGGCGCCGATGATGGTTTTCGGCCCGTTCATGGTGATCCTGGTTCCGGTGTTGATCATCGTGATCAGTGTGCTTGTGCTTTATCGGCTCAAAATCAAACCACCCCGGTCGATTTTTGGCGCGCCGTACCAGCCCGCCAGCGAGGCGTTGCAGATCTTGCAAAAACGCCTGGCAGACGGCGAGATCGACGAGGAAGAGTTCGAGGCGAGAAAGCGCGTGCTGACCGCATAAGACGGTGACCGGCCAGCCGCTGCCTAAACCCCCCTCCCCTTCCGGGGAGGGGTTGGCACCCGCAAATTCGTTCCCATATCGAATCCTGATGAGCAATTTACTGGGCCGGGGGAATTCGACCGGCCGTGGGGAAAATCATGAAGAACAGCAAAATCGGCGGACTGATCGCGAGTGCAGTGGTTCTAGCAAGTACCGTTGCACCGTCTGTGGCCCTGGCACAGCCTTGGCACGACTTAGGCAGAGGCTGGGGCGGAGCCGTGGGCCCGGGCCCATTGACGGCGATTGTCCCTCTGACCATGTTCTTGGTGATGGTCTCTGGCATGGTCGTTTTTGTGACTCTAAGGGTCCTGCGGACAGAGGGCGGATCGCCGGATGACATGGGATCATGGTTTCGCGGCCCACACGCAAGCGCCAATTCAGAGGCGTTGGAGATATTGCGCGAACGCTTTGCCAAGGGCGAGATCGACGGACCAGAATTCGAGAAAAGCAAACGCCTGCTGTCGGAATAGGCGAAACCCCCCGGGCGGCCTGGACTTACCCAGTACGCCGTCGAAAGGCCGGCTTACCAAATACGCCGTCGAAAGGCCGGCTTACCAAATACGCCGTCGAAAGGCGGCGTAGGGCCTGCCATCGATGGCGGCGAGGCCCAACCCAATAATACCCATGCCGATGAAGTGTTTGGGAAGAAGCACTTCGTTGAGTAGACCGACCCCCAACAAAATCGACGTCACCGGGATCAAGAACGTCACCAGTAAAATATTCGCGGCACCGGTGGATTCCAGCAGTTTGAAATAGAAGATGTAGGCCAGGGCGGTGGAGGCCAAGGCTAAGCCCAGCACCGCCCCCCACGCGCCCATTCCGGGCATGGCTAAGGTCCAGGGTTGTTCGATGACCAACGCCAGGGGCAGCATGAAAACCGTGCCCCCCGCCACCTGGCCTGCCGCCGAGGCAATGGGGTTGATGCCGAAAGGCTTTAGCCGCAATCGCGCGTACACGGTGCCAATCGCATAGCAAATCCCCGCCCCCAAGACCGCCAGTTGGGCCATCACATTTGTGCCGATTCCTTCTAATGCCTCTGGCCCCACCATGATGGCGACGCCGGAAAAGCCGATGACGACCCCCGCCGCACGACCGGGGGTCATTTTTTCGTCTGAGGTGAAAATGTGGGCGATCACCACCCCGAACAGTGGGGTCGCGGCGTTCAAAATCGACGCCAAGCCGCTGGGAATATGGGTTTGCCCCCATACGATCAACGAAAAAGGTGCTGCGATGTTGATGAACCCCAGGCCCAAATAAACCCGCCACACCGGCCCGGAGGGTATTTTGATGCCCATCACCATCATCACCGCCAACAGCGCCAGGGTGGCCAGACCAACGCGCAAGGTCACCACGGTCAGCGGCGGCAATGCCGTCAGGGCCACGGCAATGAAATAGAACGAGCCGCCCCACAACACCGAGAGCAGAAGCAAAATGGCCCATTGGGACGCGCCCATGGTCCGACCGACGGTCGGCGAATTAGACATGATTTTTAAGGGGGCTAAAGGGATCAGCGCCGCGGCACTATACGCCCGCCGGGCGGGGAGACAAGTGCAGATCGTGGCGCTTGCGCCGCGTGAATCTGAACGTCAGAAAAAGTGCAGATCGTGGCGCACTTTCCTATCGTTGCTCCGCAACATTGCGACACGTGAATCTGAACGTCATGAACAATCCGCGCTACCAAATCTCCAATTGGTTAATCATCGAGCCCGGCACCACATCGTCGCTGTCTTCCCGGTCGCCGGCGTCCTCCAGATCTTCGCGATCCGCGCCCCAAACCGCCAAGGCATCGGCCAGGTCCGGCGGCACCGGCACCAACAAATGCATCGGCGCGCCGTCCACGGCCAACACAACGGCTTGGGTAATGATGTGGCGCAACAGCGCTTCGGCGGGGTCATCCATAAGGCCCGGCCATCTTTCCCAGCAATCATGGCGGGCAAATGACGGGCCTGAGGCGGAGTGGCGGCGAAATCGTGGTATTGATGCCCCATGGCACACGGATTGGGACGAATTACCGAAGACGCGGAGCTGAGCAAGGCCCACGACATCAAGGCCCTGGCCATGATGGCGCCGTTCTTGTGGCCCAAGGACGACATCGCCTTGCGCGTGCGGCTGGTGATTTCGATCAGCTTGTTGGCGGCGACGGCGGGGCTGAACGCCTTGGCTCCGGTGCTTTTTGCCCTGGCTGTGGACCGCCTAACACCGAGCGAAATCATTGGCGACGGTGGCGAGGTCGTTGGGGTCATCGCTGTCACCGTCTTGCCGTTGGCCGTCCTGCTGGGGTACGGCGCGGTGCATTCGTTCGGCAAGGCAATGAGCGAATTGCGCTGGTTGCTGTACGGCCCCATCGAGCAGCGCCTGAAGCGCAACGTCGCCATGACCGTGTTCCGGCATCTGCATGAACTGAGCATGCGGTTTCACATCGGTCGCAAAACCGGGGCGTTGAGCCGGATCATGGATAACGGCACCCGCGGCGTCGACAATCTGCTGATGGCCACGGTGTTCATGATTTTGCCCCTGGTCACCGAAATCGTCATCATCTTGGTGGTGATGTTGGCGTTTTTCGATTTCGTTTTCACCGCCATCATTCTGGGCACATTCGTTCTGTACACCGTGGCGTTGATCATCGGATCGGAATGGCTGCGCAAACATCAACGCAAAGCCGTGGTGGAATCCGCCGCTGCCCACGGCAAGGCAGTGGATAGCCTTCTGAATTATGAAACCGTGAAGTATTTCGGCAACGAAGATTTCGTCGCCGGACGGTATGACGATTCCCTGGCCAAAGTGGAACGCCTGACCATCAAGGCGTTGACCTCGCGATCCGTCACCGGGGTCATCCAGGTTTTGATTTTGGGCTTGGGCCTAACCGGCATGATTTTGTTGGCGGGCAACCGAATCGTCGCTGGCTCCATGGAGGTTTTCGGCTTTGTCCTGGTGAACATGTACATGCTGCAAATCATCCGGCCCTTGGACCGGGTCGGCAATTTGTATCGCAACATCAAACAGTCGTTCGTCGATGTGGAGCAGATGATGGGCTTGTTGATGGAGGAGCCCGAGGTCAGCGATGCCCCAAACGCCACGCCATTAGGCGGCGGCGACGGCAAGGTCGAATTCCGCGACGTATCCTTTACCTATGATGTGCGCCGACCGTTGTTGGACCATGTTTCGTTCACCGTGCAGGCCGGGCGCACCGTCGGCATCGTCGGCGCCAGCGGCGCGGGAAAGACAACATTGGGGCGTTTGCTGTTCCGCTTTTATGATCCGTCGTCGGGCCAAGTGTTGGTGGACGGTGCCGATCTGCGCGATGTCAAAGTGGACACGGTGCGCGCCGCCATTGGCGTGGTCCCCCAAGACGCGGTGCTGTTCAACGATTCTTTGTATTACAACATCGCCTTTGGCCAGCCGGACGCCACCCAAGATCAAGTAGAAAACGCGGCAAAATTGGCGCAAATCAACGACTTTGCCACCGGATTGCCCGATGGCTATGACACGGTGGTTGGGGAACGGGGCCTGAAATTATCGGGCGGCGAAAAGCAGCGGGTGGCCATCGCCCGAGCGATCTTGAAAAACCCCAGGATCTTTTTGTTTGATGAGGCCACGTCGGCATTGGATTCCAAAACCGAGCGGGAAATTCAGAAAAGCCTGCGCGAAGTATCCAAAGACACCACCACGTTGATCATCGCCCACCGGCTCTCCACCGTGGTCCATGCCGACGAGATATTGGTGTTGGAAGACGGCAAGACGGTTGAACGCGGCACCCACGATGCCTTGCTGCGCGACGGCGGGACCTATGCCATGTTGTGGGCGCGGCAACAGAAAAATTTAGACCTAGAAGCGGCGGACTAGAGGGGTCGGGTGTGATCGCGGGCAACTGGATTTCGATCATCTTCTTTGTCATTGGCGGCGGCGGAATTGCTCGGCTCCTTTACAACATTGTGAGCGACCCAAAGGATCAGGCGCGATTGGCGGAGTGGCTGAGGAATGGGTCATGGTGGGTCGGATATTGACAGGCCCTAGCCATAGGGTTGGGTTGGACAGAAAATTTCTTCGGCCCGAGTTTCTCCTGGCTCGCTTTTACCCGCTCACTAAGTCTTTCGCTCATATACCCTGTGGCGTTCTTTCTCGCTTCCTGGGCGGTTGGTGGGTCGGCGAGCATCTTGACAGTAACGGCTGATGTAGAAAATTCGGACCAACCAAGTCCGAGCGATGCGATGGGTATACTGGTTTTGGCAGCAGGTGCAGCGGTTGGATACTCGTTTGGGTTTATCCACGGGGGAAAGCGGCCGTTTCGCAAGAGCAAATGGCCCGCCGAGTTCGTAGAGCCTTGGGGCCTCATGTCGGCGATTCTTGTAGCTGGCCCGGTTACTGGCATTGCGTATCTAGCGCTTAAAGTCGGTGGAGGGATTGGACTAATCGGAACGATAGCTATCGCTGGAATCGCTATCGGCGCGATGAGCTTGAACCCTTCAGACGGCACCAAAGCAGCCACATTCTTCACGGCTTCCGCGGCTGCTGGAGCCTTGTTGCTAGTAGCGATCGGCTCCTCAATCACCGCAATATATTTGACGATTTTCTTAGTGGTACTACCTCTGCTCAACGCTTTGCACGATTGGTTGTCCTGGGCGGCAAGTCGGATTTTTGTTGGACTGATCGCCAAGGACGTGAACCCATGGAAAGTGGCAGGAAAAATTGCGGTGGACGCCATGCTCGCCCTTGGATTTCTGTTTTCGCTAGCCTTCTGGCTACCCCCCATTGTCATTGCGCTAAATGCGGGATTTGGGCAAATAGGTGCGAATGCAGTGGACTGGGTTTCATTCGCCAGGGCGGCTCATGACACCCCATTTGCTGCTGGTCTTGTGGTCACGGGAATGTTGGCCACCACTCTGATTCCAACCGCTCTGCACATGGTAACCGGGTTGACAGCGTTGGTCCTACGCCCAATGCCGGGACGAGTGCCAATAGCGGGGATGTTGGAATCTGGCGATGCGCCTTCAACCGGCGAAAAAGTCGTGATTGTCGGGTGGCTGATGGCCGCGGTATTAACAGCTTCGGCTATGCTTGTCGGGTTTTCCTGGGGACTTTGGCATTCGGCGCCTCTCGTCGGCGCTAACGTGGGCCACTGGCTTTACGCCACTGCCATGTTCTGGGCCTGACGGTCCCTTCGTTGAACACCCCCACCCTACCCCTCCCCCGCAGGCGGGAGAGGGGACATGCCGTTTCCCCAATTTCCCCTTTGTCATCACCCGGGAATTAATCCGGGGGTCCATACAGCGGTGGCGAAGCAGCCTTTTGCGTGCAGTCGCACTCACTCCCTCGGTGGGGAGAGGGAAAGCGAGAAATCGACGGAGAAAAACAGCGGGCCGCCCGTTGGCGGCTAATCTTCGCCCCAGTCTTTGACGGGGACAGTATCCGCACCGGACAGCCGCCGTCGCAGGGCCAGGATCCAGATCACAATCAGCGCAAAGGCCAACGAAAACCAGGTGATCGCGTACCCCAGATGGGCGTTGCGCAGGCCCGGTACGGTGGCATCACCCTGGGGCCAGCCGCCGGGATTGGCGGTGTCGTCGGCGACCACAATGGCCGGTCGGTAATAGGCCCCGTGGACCGCCGACATGGCGGTGGGATCAACCCAGAACCATTCATTGTTTTCCACGTCATTGTCGGGCAGCGGCCCTTGGACCCCGACAATGTCGGTGCGGACAATGCCGGTGATGGTGACCTCGCCTTCGACCTGGCCTTCGGGGCGCGTCGCCGGGTCACGTTTATCCGCCGGGACCCAGCCGCGATCCACCAACAAGGTCACGCCGATTTGCTGTAACACGGGGGTGACAACCCGGTACCCCTGTTTGCCGGATTTGGGGGCGTAAAAATAGAATTCCTGGTCATGGAGGAAGGTGCCGGTGACGATCACCCGGCGAAACGTCATGCGCTCCACTTGGTCGTCGCGGCCCGGGATGGGCACCGGATCCACGTCAAGGGCGGCTTGACGGGTGAAGATCAAATCGTTCTTCCAATTCAGGCGCTGGACCTGCCAAGACCCCAGGCCGATCAACACCGCAAACGCCGGGACAACCACCAAGATCGACATGAAAATAACGGCACCGCGGCTCATGATTTATCATCTTCCGTTGTTACATCTTCGCCAGCGCGGGTGCGATATTGCGCAGCAAACATCATCGATTTCAATAACGGCAACATGGACAAGGACCCGCCCAAAATCAGCGGGGTCCACAGTGCCATATGCATCCACAGAGGCGGTGAAAATTTGACCTCCACCACCAGGGCCAGGCCGACAACGGCAAAGCCCACCAACAGCATGACGAATACGGCTGGGCCGTCGCCGGTGTCCAGGTCGCCCAGGGTTACGCCGCAAACGTCGCAGTTTTCGGTGATTTCGAGGTACTTAGAATAGAGTTTCCCCTTCCCGCAGTTCGGACACTTAAACGTCAGTCCGGCGCGGAAAGGGGAAATTTCTGGTGCGATTTGCCCGGTCATCCGGGCCTACAATCAGCCGCTGGCTTAGCCGTGCAGAACGGCACCGGGCTGCACGGATGTCCACCAGTACACGAAGGTGAACAGGAACAGCCAAACAACATCAACAAAGTGCCAGTACCAAGCGGCCGCTTCGAAGCCAAAATGGTGGTCTGGCGTGAAGTGTCCCTTTTGAGCGCGGTACAGGCAGACGGCCAGGAAAATGGTGCCGACAATCACGTGGAACCCGTGGAACCCGGTGGCCATGAAGAATGTGGTGCCATAGATGCCGCCAGAGATCGAGAACGGCGCTTCCATGTATTCCAAAGCCTGGAAGCCGGTGAACGAGATGCCCAAGGCAACCGTTACCCACAACCACATGACCGTGCCCTTGTTGTCACCCTTGCGCAAAGCATGGTGGGCAAAGGTCACGGTGACACCCGAGCTCAGCAAAATGGCAGTATTGAGCAGCGGCACACCCCAGGGATTGAACAGTTCAATGCCTTCCGGCGGCCAGAAACCGCCCATCTGCGGGGTCGGATAAATGGCGGCATTAAAAAACGCCCAGAACCACGCCACGAAGAACATGACTTCGGAGGCAATGAACAAAGCCATGCCATACCGCAGGCCAATCTGAACCACCGGGGTGTGATCCCCTTGGTGGGTGGCTTCATTCACCACATCCCGAAACCACACGAACATGGTGTACAGAACGGCGAGTAGCCCGAGAGGCAGAACCCAAGGCGTTACATCATGCATAAACATGATGAGCCCGCTGGCCAGCAGGAACACTGAAACCATGGCCAAAGCAGGCCACGGGCTTGGGTCGACCATGTGGTATTCATGGGAAGCTTCGTGTGTCGTCATAATCTGGCGTCTCCCAGCTTTTATCCGAATTATTTTGAAGGCAGCAGCTTGGCCGGATTGGCCGATCGAAAAACCACTAACCTATCTGCGGATTGCCTCAACCAAAATCGGAGACATCGCACCTGGGGCACCCAGGTCCGCGTTCTCCTTCAAAACCTCGAAGAATGTATACGAAAGTGTGATCTCAGTCACGTCATCCAAGTACCGATCGTTCACTATTTCTGGGTCTACAAAGAAGGTAATTCCCATATCCACGGACTGACCCGGCACTAAAACCTGCTCCGTGAAGCAAAAACACTCAATTTTGCTGAAATACTTGCCCGCTTTGGCGGGTGAGACGTTGAAAGTGGCCGTTCCCGTGATTGTGCGGTCGGTTGGGTTGGTGGCCACATAGAACACCAGGGCTTCTTCCCCGGCCGCCACAGAAACCTGGCGTTGGGCTGGCAAAAAGTCCCAAGGCATGCCCCGGGCCACGTTCGCGTCAAATCTCACCGTAATTTGGCGATCTGCGACAATATGTCCCGGGGCCATGGTCGCGACATTGGTGGCACCGCCGTATCCCGTGACTTGGCAGAACACCCGATACAGGGGAACGGCGGCAAACGCCGCCCCAACCATGCCAAGGGCGGCAAGGCCGGCGATCATGCCAACAACCTTGTTGCGCGTGGCCGGGTCATGCCGCGGGCCAGCCGCCAAAATTTGTTGTGGATCAGCCATTTAACGCACCAAGCCGCACCATTGTCACAAGCACAATTATAACCACGAACGCTAGCAGGCTAAACCCCACCACCCGGTTCTTGTCACGCATGCGCTTTGCGTTCTTATCTAGATCGTTCACAGCCCTGCTCCACCAAAATTGGCCGCCAGGCCACCGTCTACCAGCAGCAGAGCAAAGATCAAAAACAGGTACAAAATCGAGAACCCGTACATGCGCCCCGCCCAGGCTGTGCCCTCGCCACGCCAAACCGCCACGGCGAAGCCCAAAAACACCAAGCCCAACACGGCCGAGGTGATGCCATAGGTCAGTCCGGCCAAGCCAATGTACCAGGGGGCAACCCCAGCAACGGCGACCAGCACGCTGTAGGCCAAAATATGGTTCTTGGTCGTCCGTTCCCCCGCCACCACGGGAAGCATGGGAACCTTGGCTGCCGCATATTCACCGGACCGCAGCAAGGCCAGGGCCCAAAAATGCGGCGGCGTCCAAAGGAAAATCAAGGCAAACAACACAATGGCGCCTAAGCCCACATCGCCTGTGGTGGCTGCCCAGCCAATGACTGGGGGCATTGCCCCCGCCGCACCACCAATGACAATGTTTTGCGGCGTCCGGCGCTTTAGCCACATGGTGTAAACGAAAATATAGAATCCGATGGTGACCGCCAGCAAGGCAGCCGAAAGCCAATTCACCGCAACACCCATCAGGGCGATCGACGCCAGGGACAAGGCGACCCCAAAACCCAAGGCATCCGCCCGAGGCACCCGCCCGGACGGGATTGGCCGCCCCGAGGTCCTATCCATCGTGGCGTCAATATCGGCGTCGTACCACATGTTGATGGCCCCAGACGCACCAGCGCCAATGGAGATGCAAATAACCGCCACCAGACCCAGCACCCAATGAATTGTCCCGGGGGCAACCACCATGCCGGTCAGACCGGTGAACACCACCAAGCTCATGACCCTGGGTTTCAGCAAAGACACATAGTCGCCGACGAAAGACTCCCCGGTCCAACCTGGATCGGCAGGCTTTGCCCCATTGTCGTGGTCAACTCCGGTTTGGGTCATCCCCAAAACCGATGATTTGTGGTCGAGATCAGCATATTAATTTTGAAGTTCCAATCGCCCCTTTTGAGGGCAGATCATACCATACAGGATATAGCCAAACTGCGGGGTTCCGGCAATCCAGATAACACCATTTTCATCAAATTTTGGTGGGGATCGGGGATCAAACATTGCGCCCCGTGGTATGGTAAATCCAGTGCATCGCACTATGTGTGATCCAGTGCATCGCACTGTGTGTGTGTATGGGCGCTGGCATCCTTTGGAGTGCCAGCTTTTGGGGGGCCACAAGGGGAAAGTCATCAATGTCCGATTCCGCCAAAGCTGAAGATCTGTTTTTTCGCCGCGCCGGGCTGGACCGGGGCCGCGTTGAATCCATCGTCGACACGTCCTTGCATGGGGCTGATGACGGCGAAATGTTCATGGAATATCGCCAATCAGAAAGCTTCGTTTGGGACGACAGCAGACTGAAATCGGCGTCGTTCGATACGTCCCAAGGATTTGGCATTCGCGCCGTGGTCGGCGAATCAACCGGCTATGCCCACGCATCGGATTTGTCTGAATCCGCCATGCAGCGATCCGCCGCCGCCATCGAGGCGGTGAAGTCGGGCCACCAAGGGACCTATGCCGACAACCCGGCCGGAACCAACCAATTTCAATACAACGACGATAATCCGTTGGATGAAATTCCCTTCGCCGACAAAGTCGCCTTGTTGGAAAAAATCGACGCCTATGCTCGGGAAAAAGACAGCCGAGTTCGCCAGGTTTCTGCGTCCTTGCTGGCATCGTGGCAGGTGGTGGAAATCATCCGCGCGGGCGGACTTAGAGTGGGCGATATCCGCCCCATGGTGCGCCTGAATATTCAGGTGGTCGTGGGCGATGGGGATCGCCAAGAATCCGGAAGCTATGGTGCCGGTGGCCGCGCCGCATATCAGGATTACATCAACCCCGATGCTTGGCAGGCCGATGTGGACGAAGCCCTGCGCCAAGCCGTTGTGAATTTAGATTCGGTCCCAGCCCCTGCCGGTGAAATGCAAGTGGTTTTGGGACCGGGTTGGCCCGGCATATTGTTACACGAAGCCATCGGCCATGGCCTGGAAGGTGACTTTAACCGCAAAAAAACCAGCGCTTTTTCTGGATTGATGGGGCAACGCATTGCTGCACCCGGGGTCACCGTTGTCGACGACGGCACCCTTGCCAACCGCCGCGGATCGCTGAGTATCGATGACGAAGGCACCCCCACCCAACGCACGGTTTTGATCGAAGACGGCATCCTGAAAGGCTATATGCAGGACCGCATGAACGCCCGGTTGATGGGGGTTGCCCCCACCGGCAACGGCCGCCGCCAAGATTACGCGAACTCGCCCATGCCACGCATGACCAACACCACGATGGAAAACGGCGATCGCGATCCGGCGGAAATTTTGGCCAGCGTCAAAGACGGCATATACGCCACCGCGTTCGGTGGCGGCCAAGTGGACATTACCTCGGGCAAATTTGTGTTCAGTTGCACCGAGGCTTATTTGGTCAAAGACGGGAAATTGGGGGCCCCGGTGAAGGGTGCCACCCTGATCGGCAACGGCCCCGATGTTCTGACAAAGGTTTCAGCCATCGGCAACGACACCGAATTGGATCCCGGGATCGGCACCTGCGGCAAGAATGGCCAGGGTGTTCCGGTTGGCGTCGGCCAGCCGACCATGCTGATCGACGGTCTGACCGTCGGCGGCACCAGCGCCATGAAGGGCGGCGGCGCTTCGCAACTTTCGTAATACTGCCGTTCAGATTCACGTTGCGCGAAGACGCGTAACGATCTGCACTCGTATTTTCTTGGCCGATCAGATTCACGTTTTGGGCAAGAGCCCAAAACGATCTGCTCGCGCGACTAACTGTTCAACACCGGAAAATAAAGTCACCGGATTCTGCACCCACCCCACATCGTCATGCCCGGGCTTGACCCGGGCATCCAGCTTCCTTTCAGAAAATTGGAAATGGTTATCGCGATCAGATGGACCCCCGGATCAAGTCCGGGGGTGACGGTATTGAGCTCAGAAAAAACCCCCGCCCAATTTAATGGACGGGGGTTTTGACTTGGAAAACTACTCCAACTACGCGAATGGTTTACCGAATTGTCGGCGGAGCTTCGTGGGTGTGGTGCGGTGCCGGTGACGGCACAGACCATTCAAGAGTCGTTGCACCTTCGCCCCAATAATTCGCTTCGACAGGTTTCGTAGATTTGAAAATCACACGAAGGATGTACAGGAACAAAAGCGCGCCAGCAAAGGAGAGATAGGCTCCCATGGACGAGACGAAATTCCATCCGGCATAGGCGTCCGGGTAATCAGCGATCCGTCGCGGCATGCCAGCCAGCCCCGAAAAGTGCATCGGGAAGAAGGTCAAATTCACACCGACCATGGTGATCCAGAAATGCCATTTGGCCAGACCTTCGGGATATTGATGGCCGCTCATTTTACCAATCCAATAGAAGAACCCGGCGAAGATGCCAAACATGGCGCCCATGGACATGGTGTAGTGAAAATGCCCAACCACGTAGTAGGTGTCGTGGAACGCCGTATCCAGTGCTGAATTCGCCAAGATCACGCCGGTAACGCCGCCCGTGGTGAACACGAAAATCATGCCCATGGCCCACAGCATTGGGGTTTTGAATTCAATGGACCCACCCCACATGGTGGCCAGCCAACTGAAAATCTTGACCCCCGTTGGTACCGCGATTACCAGGGTCGCCGCCAAGAAATAGGCTTCGGTATCTACGCCCATACCGGCTGTGTACATGTGGTGGGCCCACACGATGAACCCAACTGCACCAATGGCGATCATGGCATAGGCCATGCCGAGATAACCAAAGATCGGTTTCTTGGAGAACGTTGATACCACTTGGCTGATGACGCCAAAGGACGGCAACACCAAAATGTAGACCTCGGGGTGGCCGAAGAACCAGAACAGATGCTGGTACAGCAACGGGTCACCGCCTTGGGAAGCATCAAAGAATGCTGTGCCGAAATTGCGATCAGTCAGCAGCATGGTGATGGCCCCAGCCAGAACCGGCAGAGACAAAAGCAGCAAGAACACCGTCACCAGGATCGACCACACGAACAGGGGCATCTTGTGCAGGGTCATGCCCGGCGCCCGCATGTTGAAGATGGTGGTGATGAAATTGATCGACGCCATGATCGATGAGGCGCCAGCCAAATGCAGGGCCAAAATCGCCATATCCACCGATGGCCCGGTCATGCCTATGGTCGATAACGGCGCGTAAACCGTCCAACCGGTTCCCGCCCCATCGCCAATTACGGTGGAGCCAACCAGCAGCAAAGCCGATGGGATCATGATCCAGAATGACAGGTTGTTCATGCGCGGGAACGCCATATCCGGCGCACCGATCATCAACGGAACCATCCAGTTACCAAAGCCGCCGATAAACGCCGGCATGATCATGAAGAACACCATGATCAGGCCGTGGCCGGTGATCAGCACATTGAAGAAATGCTCTTGGGTCCCAGGCTCCAACGGGATGATGTCAATCCCAGGGGCCTGCAATTCCATCCGCATGATGACCGACATCAGCCCGCCAACAATGCCAAACACGATGGCGAAGGTCAGATACAGGGTGCCAATGTCTTTGTGATTGGTGGAGTACAGCCACCGCCGCCAGCCAGTTGGGCTTCCGTGGGCTTCGTGTGCGCCTGCCGTTGTTTCGGTCATGATCGGATCCCTAAATGCTTGATTTAATTAATTAATTCGCAAGATCTGGCGCAATGGCCAGGGCGCGACGAGGGGTGATGCCTTGCTGGGCGAATTCTGTGGTCGGTGCCTTCAGCCGATCGGGCTGCATGGCCGCCAATTGGCCCGCCATCCAGGCGTCATAGTCCTCTTGGGACACCACATTCACCTGAATCGGCATGTAGCTGTGATACTGGCCGCACAATTCCGAGCACTGGCCGTAATAGGTGCCAATACGTTCGGCGACAAACCAGGTTTCGTTCAAACGCCCAGGGACTGCGTCGATCTTGACGCCAAACGCCGGGACCGCCCATGCGTGGATGACCGCAGCCGCAGTGACTTGAACCTTGACCAGTGTGTTGACCGGAACGACGACGGGGTTGTCGGTTTCCAAAAGTCGGTGAGCGCCTTCCGGAGCCTCGCCGCCAAAGCACCAATAATCCGGGCCGTACAGGCAACTGGAAAACAGGAACACGCCGTTGTCGACATATTCATATTCCCAGGCCCACTGAAGCCCGGTGGCTTTCAGTGTGATTTCACCCGACACATCGACCCCGTAAAGATCGGCCACACTGGTCGGCGTGGGGACCACATCATTCTGGTACAAAAGCCGGAAGGACGGCACGGCCATTACCACCAAGATAATGATGGGAACGACGGTCCAAATAACCTCTAGCAAGGTGTTGTGGGTGTTTTTGGACGGCACCGGGTTCGATTTCGCGTTGAACCGGAACATGATGTAGAGCATCAGCCCGAGCACGAAGATCACGATGATGGTGATCAACCACAGCATGAAATTGTGGAAATCGATGATGTCCCGCATCACCGGGCTGGCAGGCTCCTGAAAGCCCATTTGCCAATCAAACGGCGCGCCGAGGCCCGCTTCTTGGGCCAGCGCTGCGCCCGCGCCGGCAATCAAGGCCGCAAAAATCGTGGCCCCCACAAGGGGTACGTTCCGAAGGGCTTTACGCCAAAGAAGGGGGGTCACCGAGTTCATGGCTTGTCACTTTCGTAGTTACCGCGTGGACGCCGTTTGACGCGCGGTAACCTACTCAAGCCGCCACCAACTACCGGTGCGACATAGTGTCGCACCGGCCATTTTAGGGCCGTGAATTCAGAGAGTTGGGAAGGTGCCCCCGCCCATTTAAGGGCGGGGGTTGACTGATTAGCCCTTTAAAACAAAGGGATTAGCGAACGGTCGGCGGAGCCTCGTGGGTATGGTGCGGTGCCGGTGAAGGCACGGACCATTCGAGGGTTGTTGCACCCTCGCCCCAGTAATTTGCCTCCAGCTTTTCGTCAGATTTGAAGGTCCTGTACACGACGTACAAGAAGAACAAAGCCGCCGCGAAGGAAATATAGGCACCATAGGACGAGATCAGGTTCCATCCGGCATAGGCGTCCGGGTAATCAGCGATCCGTCGCGGCATCCCCGCCAGACCCGAAAAGTGCATCGGGAAGAAGGTCAGGTTAACGCCGACCATGGTGATCCAGAAATGCCACTGGCCGAGCTTTTCGGGGTATTGGTGGCCGGTCATTTTGCCGACCCAGTAATAGAAGCCAGCGAAGATGCCGAACATGGCACCCATGGACATCACGTAATGGAAGTGACCAACCACGTAAGCGGTGTCGTGGAACGCTGTCGTCAGCCCGGAATTGGCCAGGACCACGCCGGTCACGCCGCCCAGGACAAACAGGAAGATCATTCCCATCGCCCACAGCATTGGCGTCTCGAACGTTAGAGAACCGCCCCACATGGTGGCGATCCAACTAAAGATTTTGACCCCCGTTGGTACCGCGATCACCAGGGTCGCCGCCAAGAAATAGGCCTCGGTATCGACGCCCATACCCGCCGTGTACATGTGATGGGCCCAAACAATGAACCCGACCGCGCCGATGGCGACCATGGCATAGGCCATTCCGAGATAGCCAAAAATGGGCTTACGCGAGAACGTGGACACCACGTGGCTGATCACACCGAACGACGGCAATATCAGGACGTAAACCTCGGGGTGGCCGAAGAACCAGAATAGATGCTGGTACAGCAATGGGTCACCGCCTTGGGAGGCATCAAAGAATGCCGTGCCGAAATTGCGATCGGTCAGCAGCATGGTGATAGCACCCGCCAAAACCGGCAGAGACAGAAGCAGCAAGAACACAGTGATCAAAATCGACCACACGAACAGGGGCATTTTGTGCAGGGTCATGCCCGGTGCCCGCATATTGAAAATGGTGGTGATGAAATTGATCGACGCCATGATCGATGACGCACCCGCCAGATGCAGGGCAAGAATCGCCATATCCACCGATGGCCCGGTCATGCCTATGGTCGATAACGGCGCGTAAACCGTCCAACCGGTTCCCGCCCCATCGCCAATCACCGTGGAGCCAACCAACAGCAAAGCCGACGGGATCAAAATCCAAAAGCTAAAGTTGTTCATGCGCGGGAACGCCATATCCGGCGCACCGATCATCAACGGCACCATCCAGTTGCCAAAGCCACCGATAAACGCCGGCATGATCATGAAGAACACCATGATCAGACCATGGCCCGTGACCAGCACATTGAACGTGTGTTCTTGAGTGCTCGAGTCACCCCAGATCACATCCATACCAGGGGCCTGCAATTCCATCCGCATAATCACGGACATCAGCCCGCCGACGATGCCGAAAACCACGGCAAAGATCAGATAAAGGGTGCCAATGTCTTTGTGATTGGTGGAGTACAGCCACCGCCGCCAGCCGGTTGGGGTTCCGTGGGCTTCGTGTGCGCCTGCCGTTGTTTCGGTCATGATCGAATCCCTAAATGCTTGATTTAATTAATTCGCAATGCCCGGCGTAACAGCCAGGGGACGACGAGGGGTGATGCCTTGCTGGGCGAATTCTGTGGTCGGTGCCTTCAGCCGATCGGGCTGCATGGCCGCCAATTGTCCCGCCAACCAAGCGTCATAGTCTTCTTGGGACACCACATTCACCTGAATCGGCATGTAGCTGTGATACTGGCCGCACAATTCCGAGCACTGACCGTAATAGGTGCCAATACGTTCGGCGACAAACCAGGTTTCGTTCAAACGCCCAGGGACTGCGTCGATCTTGACGCCAAACGCCGGGACCGCCCATGCGTGGATCACCGCCGCCGCAGTGACTTGAACTTTGACCAGAGTGTTGACCGGAACGACGACGGGGTTGTCGGTTTCCAAAAGTCGGTGAGCACCTTCCGGGGCCTCGCCGCCAAAGCACCAATAATCCGGGCCATACAGGCAGCTGGAAAACAGGAACACGCCGTTGTCGACATATTCATATTCCCAGGCCCACTGAAGCCCCGTGGCTTTTAACGTGATTTCCCCCGCCACATCGATGCCGTAAAGATCGGCAACCCTGGTGGCGGTTGGAACCACATCATCCTTGTACAACAGCTTGAACGAGGGGATCGCCATGGCCACCAAAATAATGATGGGAACGACGGTCCAAATAACCTCTAGCATGGTGTTGTGGGTGTTCTTGGACGGCACCGGGTTCGATTTCGCGTTGAACCGGAACATGATGTAGAGCATCAGCCCGAGCACGAATATGGTAATTGCCGTGATCAGCCACAGCATGAAATTGTGGAAATCGATGATGTCTCGCATCACCGGGCTGGCAGGCTCCTGAAAGCCCATTTGCCAATCAAAAGGTGCACCTAGACCCGCTTCTTGGGCCAGCGCAGCGCCTGCGCCCGCAATTAAAGCTGTGAACAGCGCCGCAATGGCAACGCCCGCGTTACGTCCGAACATGGAGTGACTCCCCCGGTAACCCTTCTACGAGCGCCGAGGCGCCCACGAAACCAACATGTCCCCCGCTGGGCGGAGGCCACGAACCGGGAACCTAGCCCATCACGAGGCTGGGATCACGACATTTTTAACCCAAGTTAAATTTTCAGGGGCGGTTGGTTTTGGGTTTAGTACGCAAATACGCTGAAAATCGGGTCCACGGACTGGTTCCAGCGGACATCATATTCCTCCAGCATCATCTGCGCGCGGGTTTGGCCGGTCTCTGCGATCTCTAAAATGGCTTCCAGATATTTGCTTTCATCGTTGCCACCCGGGCCAATGCGGTTGCGGCGCCGGAGTCCGGCCACGGAAATCTCCATCATCTGTTTGGCGATATCCTGAACCGTGGCGTGGGCGGTCCCAGCCGGAGCCGGAGATTGCAGACCTTCCCGTGGGACCCGGGCGCATAGGCCCGCACGATCGGCGGGGCTCCAATTTTTCACCAAATCCCAAGCCGCATCCAACGACCCGCTGTCATACAAAATCCCGGTCCACAGGGCAGACAGAGCGCAGATCCGCGACCACGGGCCGCCGTCGGCCCCGCGCATTTCCAAGAACTGTTTCAGGCGCACATCGGGGAACAGGGTTGTCAGGTGGGTTTCCCAATCCCCAAGCGTCGGCTTTTCCCCGGGCAGCACATCAACTGTGCCCGCCATAAATTCCCGGAAGGTCTGGCCCTTGGCATGGATATAGGCCCCATCACGGACGACGAAGTACATGGGCACATCCAGGGCATAATCCACATACGCCTCGAAGCCAAAGCCATCCTCAAACACAAACGGCAGACCGCCGGTGCGGGCCGGGTCGGTGTTCTGCCAAATGTGAGACCGATAGCTTTGAAAGCCGTTGGGCTTGCCCTCGGTGAATGGAGAATTGGCAAACAACGCCGTGACGATGGGCTGCAACGCCAACCCAACCCGAAATTTTTTCACCATGTCGGCTTCGTTTTCGAAATCCAGATTGGCCTGGACCGTGCAGGTGCGGAACATCATGTCGCGTCCCAGAGTACCGGTGTTGGCCATGGTCTCCCGCATGATCCCGTATCGGGCTTTGGGCATTCTGGGAATGTCATCCAACCGCCAGCTGGGGGCAAAGCCCGGGCCGATGAAGCCGATACCCATGGCCTCGGCCACCGCCTTTACCTGCCCCAGGTGGGCATAAACCTCGACAATTGTTTCGTGAATGTTTTCCAACGGCGCGCCCGACAATTCGATTTGGCCGCCGGGCTCCGTAGTGATGGATTGGGGCCCTTGGGACAGGCCAACGATGTTGCCGTCTTCCATCACCGGGTCCCAGCCAAACTGCTTGGCCATGCTTTCCAACAGCACCTTGATGCCGTGGGAGCCTTCATAGGGAATGGGCACCAAGGTTTGCTTATCGAACCCGAACTTCTCGTGTTCGGTGCCGATGCGCCATTCGGATTTCGGCTTCGCCCCGGCTTGCAAATAGCCGGTCAGTTCGTCCACCGATTCGATGGGCAGCGTAAATTTATCAAGAACGTTCATTGTGGGACCATACCAGACTACACGACTCGACTACTAACTAGGGTCGGGGCCCGGAAATGGCAAGGCGAGCCGGTCAAAGAGCAGATCGTGGCGGGGCTGGCCGACACGTAAATCTGATCGATAACAAAAAGAGCAGATCGTGGCGGACCTGCCCGACACGTGAATCTGATCGACAACAAAAAGAGCAGATCGTGGCGGGGCTGGCCGACACGTAAATCTGATCGATAAAAGAAATTACCCCATCAACATGGCAAATCCAGCGAATGCCATCAGTATGGCGGCGGCGATGAATATGCCTGGGTTAAATTCCCGTATCACGCTGGGCGGCGGCCGAGCCCCCGTGGCCAGCACGGCCAAATCCACGGAAAACGCGCGCACCCTTCCGGATTTAAGGCTCAATGGCATGACCCCCATGTCGCGGAACGGAATACGCGAATTGGATTTCACCTGTTGGTGGACGTTTTCAGATAGGCAGATCCCACAATCCGGGCTAGCAAGGGTTTCGAGCCGGGAGGCAACTCTCACAGTGTCGCCACGCAAATCGTCGCCTTCAACGGTCACGTCACCCATGTTGATGCCCATACGGAACCGCATGCGCCGGTTCTTCGGCAGCCCGGCGTTCAGCGCCGCAACTTTTTCATGAATTTCCACCAAGGCGCCCATGGCCATCTCCGGGCTGGCGAATTCGGCCATGACCGAATCCCCCGGGGTGTAAAAGAACCGCCCCCCGTGGCGGACGATAAGCTCATTGGAAATTTTGCGGCGTTTTGCCAAGGCCGTGATGGCGGCTTTTTCGTCAATCCGCTTCAGGCGTCTGAACCCCACCACATCAGTGGCCAGGATGGTCGCGAGTTTGCGTTTGGGGGCATGTTTTTTCATGGCCGTTCCGGGAACCGGAAATTGGTCGCGCAGGGGAACTTTACTACACCACCCACCAGAACAATAATTCCCATCACCAATCGGTGTTTGCCCACGGGTTTGAGCCGATCCGGCATCCACGGTACACATGATCATGGCTTCCGAAACAGATTCGACAGTTGCCGACGCATCCCCTGGGAATTGGGTGGATAGCTTGGCACCCAAAGCCACGCGGCCGTTTTTGCGTCTGGGTCGCCTCGATCGCCCCATCGGCGCGTGGTTGCTGTTATGGCCAGCGTGGTGGTCGTTGGCCTTGGCCGCTGCGGAAGCACCCCTGGGCTGGAAATGGGCGGTCACCGGATTGGGGGCCAACGGCGAGGGCCTGCCCGACCCTATTCTGATGGTGGTGTTTCTGATCGGTGCCTTTGCCATGCGGGGGGCGGGGTGCACGTTTAATGACATCATCGACCGGGACATCGACGCCCAGGTGGCGCGTACCGCATCGCGGCCATTGCCGTCGGGTCAGGTCACCGTGGCCGGGGCCGTCGCATTCTTGGTGTTCTTATCGGCCATTGGATTAGCGATTTTGCTGACCATGAACAGATTGGCAATTTTAATTGGGGCCGCATCGTTGGTGTTGGTGGCCTTCTATCCGTTTGCCAAGCGCATCACCAATTGGCCGCAATTGTTTTTGGGGCTGGCGTTCAGCTGGGGGGCGTTGTTGGGGTGGACGGCCTTCACCGGTTCGATCTCCGCCGCACCGTTAGTGTTGTACGCGGGATCGATTTTTTGGGTGATCGGGTACGACACCATTTATGCCCACCAAGACGTCAAAGACGACGCCCGCGTTGGTGCCAAATCCACGGCGTTGTTGTTGGGGGCGACCTCCAAACCATGGCTGGCCGGGTTTTACGCATTGGGCCTTGGCGGGATCGCCTGGGCGGCGTGGCTGGCCGGAGTGTGGATGCCAGCGTTTGGCGCAATAATGATCGCAGGGGCTGCGCAAATGGCGTGGCAGGTGGTTGATCTCGATCTGAACGACCCGGCGAATTGTCTGTCGAAGTTTCGCTCCAACCACATATTCGGGATGATCGTTCTGGTCGCCATTGTGGTTGGCCAAGTCATGGGCCCCAGCAGTGTTCCGATCCCCGGAATAGATATCTAAGCCGCGCGACCCTGATCGGCACTCTATAGTACCTCTCAGATGGCTTATTCCTCGTTGCGCGATTTCATTGAACGGTTGGAAAAGGCGGGACAGCTGGTTCGGGTCACCGAGCCGGTTTCCACCCACCTGGAGATGACCGAAATTCAAACCCGGCTGTTAGCCGAAGGCGGCCCGGCTGTGCTGTTCGAAAATGCCATCCGCGCTGACGGCACCCCATCGCCCATGCCGGTGTTGGTGAATTTATTCGGCACCGTCGAACGGGTGGCCTGGGGCATGGAGCGCGAACCCGCTGAGCTGCGGGAGTTGGGCGAGGCCTTGGCGTTTTTGCGCCAACCAGAACCCCCCGGGGGTTGGCGGGAGGCCTTGGAGCTGGTGCCCATGCTGCGCACGGCATTGGCCATGAAGCCCAAAAAGAAATCTGGATCGGTGCCGTCTCAAGAAGTGGTCCTGACCGGCGACGACATCGACCTGAACGCCCTGCCGGTGCAAATGTGCTGGCCGGGTGAGCCCGCACCCCTGATCACCTGGCCCCTGGTGGTCACGAAAGGCCCAGGCGGATCACGGGAGGATTCGTTTAATCTGGGCATTTACCGCATGCAGGTCACCGGCAAAAACACCACCTTGATGCGCTGGCTGAAGCATCGCGGTGGGGCCCAACATCATGGGCGGTGGAAGGCTGAAAAGTCTGAGCCCCTGCCCGCCGCCGCCGTCATTGGCGCCGATCCCGGGACGATATTGGCGGCAGTGACCCCGGTACCCGACACCATGTCGGAATACCAATTCGCCGGGCTGCTGCGCAAAAAGTCGGTGGAGCTGGTGGATTGCATCACCCAACCCATTCAAGTTCCGGCACATGCCGAGATTGTTTTGGAAGGCACGGTGTCGTTGGAAGATTACGCGGACGAGGGCCCGTATGGTGACCACACAGGGTTCTACAATTCCGTGGAGCAATTCCCGGTGTTCACAGTCACCGCAATTACCCATCGCAAAGACGCGATGTATTTGTCGACCTTCACGGGACGGCCGCCGGACGAGCCAAGCATTTTGGGCCAAGCACTGAACGACGTGTTCGTGCCGCTGTTGCAGCAGCAGTTCCCGGAGATCGTGGATTTTTGGTTGCCACCCGAGGCCTGCAGCTATCGCATCGCCGTGGTCTCCATCAAGAAAACTTACGCCGGGCAGGCCAAGCGCGTGATGATGGGGGTGTGGTCGTATCTGCGGCAATTCTTGTACACGAAGTGGGTGATCGTGGTGGACGAAGACATCGACCCCCGATCATGGGCCGACGTCATGTGGGCGGTGTCCGTCAATATGGATCCGGCCCGGGACATCACCCTGGTGGAGAACACGCCGATTGATTACCTGGATTTCGCCTCGCCAGTGTCGGGCTTGGGCAGCAAGATCGGCCTGGATGCCACCACCAAAATCCCGCCCGAAACCAATCGCCCCTGGGGCACGCCGATCCGTATGTCAGATGACGTGATCGAAGCGATCGACAAAAAATGGTCGGATTTGGGATTGCCCGGATCCGGCAAATCGATTTGGAAATAGGGGAAGAATTCTTTGACCTCTGATTTGACCACTGACATGACCGGCAAGGTTTGCATCGTCACCGGCGGCAATTCCGGCATCGGATATTTCGCTGCCCTTGAATTGGCAGAAATGGGTGCCGAAGTCGCCTTGGTCTGCCGCAATGCCGAGCGCGGCGAGGAAGCGGCTGCAAAAATTGCCAAGGCCACCGGCAAAGCGGCGCGATTATTTTTGGCGGACATTGGGTTGATGGACGATGTGCGGCGGGTGGCGGGCGAACTAAACGCGGCCTATCCGAAAATTCATGTGCTGTTGAACAATGCAGGCGTTTTAAAGCGCCATCGGGAGGAAAACGCCGAGGGCCGCGAGCTAGTCTTCGCCATCAATCATTTGGGGCCGTTCTTGCTGACCAATTTGTTGTTGGATCACATCAAGGCCGCTGGGCACGCGCGCATCGTCAACGTCGCATCCACCGCCCACAAAGGCGGGCGCATTAATTTCGAAGATTTAGAATCCAAGCAGAAATTCGGCATGTGGCCGGCGTATTCCCAATCAAAATTGGCGAACGTATTGTTCACCAAGGAATTGGCCCGACGGTTGGATGGCGGCCAAGTCACCGCCAACGCCTTGCATCCAGGGGTGGTCGCTACCAACTTGTTTACTGGAGCGGCTGGGTTTTTTGCGCCAATTATCTCGCTGTTTTTGATCAGCTCGGAAGTTGGCGCCTACACATCGGTTTATCTGGCGTCCTCGCCCGAGGTCGACGGTATCAGCGGCAAATATTTTGCCCGGGCGGCCCCGGCCCCCACTGCGGCGGCGGCGCGGGATATGGATGTTGCCGCCCGTCTGTGGCAGGTCAGTGAACAAATGACCGGCCTGGCCGATTAAGCCAAAATTTTTTGGGATATGGGAGCGACGAACATGGCGAACGAAGCAGACACCAAACCCACGTCATTGGATCTTTTGTCGACGTTGGTGGCAAAGGCCATGAAGGCCGGTGCCAGTGCCGCAGATGCGGTGACCAGCAACGGCGTTTCGTTGTCGGTGACCCAACGGCTGGGCAAGCGCGAAGACCTGGAACGGGCCGAGGGCACCGATTTGGGTTTGCGGGTGTTTATGGGCAAACAACAGGCCATGGTGGCCAGCACCGAGACGTCTGAACAAGCCATGGACGAGCTGGTTTCCCGGGCACTTTCCATGGCCAAGGCGGCCCCCGAAGACCCGTATTGCGGTTTGGTGGACCCGGGCCAGTTGATGACCACCGCCCTGCCCGATTTGGATCTGCTGGACCCGTCTGAACCCGACGGCGAGGCATTGTATGCCCGGGCTGCGGCCACCGAGGACGCCGCCTTGGCCGTGGATGGCATCACCAATTCCGACGGCGCTGGCGCCAGTTGGAACCGATCAGAGCGGGCCTTGGTGACCTCGGACGGATTCGCCGGGGGGTATTCCACATCCGGGTTCGGTTGCTATGCGTCGGTGATCGCGGGTGAGGGCACCGGCATGGAAACCGATTACGCCATGACCCGCGCCCGCCATGCCGAAGACTTGGAAGATGCGAGCGCCGTTGGCCGTGAAGCGGGAGACCGTACCGTCGCCCGCCTAAACCCTGCCAAGGTAGAGTCCATGTCTGTGCCCGTGGTGTTCGAACCACGGGTGGCCAATTCAATGTTGGGGCATTTGACCATGGGCATTTCGGGGCCATCGGTTGCCCGGGGCACCAGCTTTTTGCGCAAGGACATGGGCAAGCAAATTTTTGGCGATGGCATCACCATCATCGACGATCCCCTGCGCCAGCGTGGCCTGTCCTCCCGCCCCGTGGACGGCGAAGGCGTCGCCCCATCGCGTATGGCGTTAATAGACGACGGCATATTGAAGACCTGGATTTTAAGTGCGGCATCGGCCCGGCAATTGGGCCTAGCCAGCACCGGTCACGCATCCCGAGGCACTTCCATGCCGCCGAGCCCCTCGCCCAGTAATCTGTACATGGAAGCCGGAACCGCCACCCCCGAAGAGCTGATGGCCGACATCGACAAAGGCATTTTTGTGAACAGCCTAATCGGCTTTGGGGTCAATCCGGTGACCGGCGATTACAGCCGGGGGGCATCTGGGTTCTTGATCGAAAATGGCCAGATCGCCGGGCCCATTGCCGAACTGACCATTGCCGGAAATCTGAAAGACATGTTCATGCACATCACCCCGGCAAATGATTTGAAATTCCGCTATGGCACCGATGCTCCGACGATCCGCATCGATGGCATGACCGTCGCCGGAAAGTAGCGCCTGCTGTGGTCGGCAAACACACGTGACACCAGATGAGAGTGCCGCCGACGCAGCCCTGCTGAACGCAGCCGTCGCGCAAGCCTCGGCACTGGCGCTGAAATATTTCAACGACGGCACCAAAGCTTGGGAAAAATCCCCCGGCAATCCGGTGTCCGACGCCGATCTGGCGGTGGACGCCCTGCTGAAAAATCGCCTGATGACTGCGCGGCCCACCTACGGCTGGCTGTCAGAAGAAACCCCCGACACCCCTGACCGATTGAATCGCGAACGGGTGTGGATGGTCGACCCCATTGATGGCACCCGAGCATTCCTGAAAGGCCGCCCGCAATTCACCGTGTGTGCGGGGCTGGTTGAACGGGGCATCCCGGTATTGGGTGCCGTGTGCAACCCGGCTAGGGAAGAATTCTTCGACGCCGGATTGGGCACCGGTGCGCGCCTGAACGGCGCTGAGCTCGCGGTTGGGAACAACACCGCATTGGCCAACGCCAAATTGCTGGCAAGCCCCCGGACGTTTGCCCAGGGCGGTGCTGGCCCCGCATTGCCAAACGCCGAGTTCACCGGCGTGAATTCCATCGCCTATCGCATGGTGTTGATCGCCGCCGGCCGGTTCGACGCCACCATTTCCATGGCCCCCAAAAGCGATTGGGACATCGCCGCCGCCGATATCATTTGCCGCGAAGCCGGGTGCCTAGTCACCGATCAGTCCGGCGCGGAATTTTCATACAACAAAGAAGACGTTCGCCACCCCGGTGTGGTCGTCGCCCCGCCGGAGTTACACCGGGAAATCATAGGGGCTCTTAGTTAAGCGACCCCTCCCATATCCCTCCCCTGTAGGGAGAGGGAACAAGGCGCTCGGGGATCCCGACCGCCAAAGAGGTCTAAAAACGACCCCTCCGGCTATTTGATTTTCCGTTTCGACGCTGGCTTAGCGGCATCGGCGCGCAGGGCCACATCGATGGCTTTGTTGGCCCAGTCGATCAGGCGGTCGTGATCTTCCAAAACATTCGCCGGGATTTCGCGATAGCCCATGGTGGTTTCTTTGCCGCGCATGACCACGGTGAACGGGCCTGATCCTTCCGCTTCGTAATCTGCAAGGGTTAGATCATCGACCTTCATGTACAGGGTATCGTCGTCCATCAGGGCGAACATCAGGCCCCGGTGAAAAATGCCAAGGCCGCCGAACATGCGTTTTGCCTCGGGCTCCACCGGCCCCAGCAAATCTAGGATGTGTTCCAACGCCCCGTCGCTGGTGGCCATGATTGCCCCCTGACTTTGTGCCCTAAATTCCGGGCCCCATGGTACGCTTGGGCGACGGAAATCGCATCCCTGGCTAGGACCGCAACTCATGCAAAAGATTTTGGCAATTTCGGCGGCGTTGGTGTTGGGCTTTGCCGTCCAGGCAGGGGCCCAAGAAGCCAACAGCAAGGAAAAAGCCAAGCTGATGGTGGGGGCCTGCGCCGAAGATTTTTACAGCCCCATGCGCGCCAGCTGCATTTGGTGGCTGCGCGGTGCCATCGAAGGCCACCAGGCGGCGGCCCTTATTGCCCCAGCGGGCAGGCAATTTTGCTTTGAAGCAAAATGGCCGAATGAAGAGGATTTGCGAGAAATCTATGTGGCCTGGGCAGAGGCCGACGATGATCGGCTGGAAATGCTGCGCACCCCTGCATTGTTCGCGGCGGTGGCCGAAGCGTTCCCATGCGTGGATTAATTCGGGTTGGATTGGCGGCAGGGGCCGCCCTGGTGCTGGCAGCGCCCGCATCCGCCCAGCAAAACGTTCGGGCCACGGCGGACTCCATGATCGACGCCTGTTCCCAGGATTTCTATGACCCCCGGCGCGACACCTGCGAATGGTGGCTGCGCGGCGCGGTCGAAGGGTTCCAAGCCATGGAACACAACAAGTTCTGCTTCCCTGAGCGCTGGCCAACCACCGAGGCGGTGCGCCTGGCCTTCGTCGATTGGGCAGATCGCAACCCAGACGGCAAGGACCTGCTGCGTACAGTGGCCTTGATCGCCACGTTGGCTGAAAACTACCCCTGCACTGGATAGTCTACCTGTGGCGCGAAAATGCAGCTCCGTGGTAGGATTCCGCCCTAAATGACCACAAATACCCAGCGAGAATCAGAGAAAAACGCCGATCTGCCCACCGCCGACTTGCCCACCATGGGCTTGGTGCGACGCCTGGTGCGGGAATATCTGGCGGGCCACATCGGCACCTTGTTGGTGGCGGCCGTGGCCATGGTGTTGGTGGCGGGTGCCACCGCTGCCTATGCCTGGCTGATGCAGCCCTTGTTGGACGACATCTTGTTGAAAAAGGACCGCACCATGTTGATCGTGGTGCCGTTTGCGGTGTTTGGGGTGGCGGTGCTGATCGGGTTTTCGTCGTTCGCCCAGACCTATTTGATGGGGGCCACCGGTCAGAGGATTGTCGCCGAAATGCAATCCCGATTGTTCGCCCACCAGATGCGCGCGGACTTGGCGTATTTCCACAACGAGCCGTCGGGCAAATTGGTGTCGAATTTCTTGGAAGATGCCAACTTGCTGCGCATCGCCGTGGCCCGCGCAATCACCGGCATTTCCAAAGACGTGCTGATGTTGGTTTTCCTGATCGGCTTGATGCTTTATCGCAGTTGGGAAATGACTTTGGTTGTCGTCATAATTTTCCCCATCGCCATCGTCCCGGTGCGGCTGTTGGGGAAGCGCATGCGGGTGGCGTCGCGGACCATGCAAGAACGCACGGGCTCATTGGCGTCCATACTGTCCGAGACATTTTTGGGGGCCCGCCAAATCAAGGCCTATGGCCGCGAAGAATTCGAGACCGATCGCGCCAAATCCGCGATCAACGCCCGCCTGAAATCTTGGAACCACATGGTGTTTATCCGGGCGTCGAACACGCCGGTCATGGAGGCCCTGGGCGGCGTTGCGGTGGCTGTAATCATTTATTACGGGGGCTCCCAGGTCATCGACGGGGCCATGACTCCGGGGGATTTGTTCTCGTTCATCACAGCGTTGCTGTTCGCCTATCAGCCCATGAAAAGCATCGCCAATCTGAACGCGGTTTTGCAGGAAGGCTTGGCAGCGGCCCAGCGTATTTTCGCCCTGATGGATGCCGCGCCGGAGATCGCCGACCGCGCCGACGCCAAGAATTTGGTGGTCACCGACGGCACAATTGATTTTGAAAATGTGACGTTCCGATATGGCGATGGTCGGGTGGCGTTGGCGGATGTCTCCTTGGTCTTGGCGGCCGGACGCACCGTAGCCTTGGTGGGGCCATCGGGGGGCGGCAAAACGTCGCTGCTAAACCTGATCCCGCGGTTCTATGACGTCACCGAAGGCCGCGTGGTTGTGGATGGCATGGACGTGCGGGATGCCACTTTGGAATCTCTGCGCGGCGCCATCGCCTTGGTGAGCCAAGAAGCAGCCCTGTTTAGCGGATCGGTGCGGGACAACATTGAATATGGTCGGATGGGTGCCAGCGACGACGACATCATCGCCTGCGCCAAGGCCGCTGCCGCCCACGAGTTTGTCTCGGCGTTGCCCAATGGCTATGACACTTTGGTTGGCGAAGGCGGGGCGTTGCTATCCGGCGGCCAGCGCCAAAGGATCGCCATTGCCAGGGCGATGTTGAAAGATGCGCCAATTCTGCTATTGGATGAGGCGACATCGGCCTTAGATACGGAATCTGAGCGCCAAGTACAGGTCGCTTTGGCCCGATTGATGAAGGACCGAACGACATTGGTGGTGGCTCACAGGCTTTCCACCGTGGCTGGGGCGGATATAATCCATGCCATTGACAAGGGTCGCATTGTCGAAAGCGGCACCCATGCTGAATTATTAATGCGCGGCGGGCTATACCAATCTTTGTATTCCGCCCAACATGAACAGGGGGGCCCTGACGGTGAGGCCCCGGCAAATTTGGTAACGAGCGGATGAAACGAGCAGCAAGACAAATTGTAAGAGTTGGATTTATTCGGTACTTGGCCGCGCGCCTTGCGGCTTGGTACATGGTGTTGGTCCACGTCACCACCCGATGGGAAGTCACGGGCGAGGAATTCCCAGCCCAAATGTGGGACAAGGGCCAGCCTTTTATCCTCAGCTTTTGGCACGGTCGTCTGATGATGTTGTTTTACGGATGGCGCAAAGGCGTGCCCATCAAGACCATCATTTCCCGCCACCGGGACGGCGATCTGCTGGCCCAAACCATGGACCGGTTTGGCATCGGCGCATTGCGCGGATCGTCATCCGATGACGGTGCCGGGGTGCTGCGGGCCATGGTCAAAACATTGAAAAACGGTGCCAGCATTTGTTTGGCCCCGGACGGCCCCCGCGGGCCCCATATGCGCGCCCGGGCAGGCGTGGTGACTGCGGCGCGTCTGGCAGGGGTCCCGGTGATCCCCATGGCAATCAGCGTCAGCCGCCGCAAAATCATGGCCAGCTGGGATAAATTCCAGGTGCCCTTGCCGTTTTCCCGCGGCGTGTTCGTGTGGGGGGAACCGATCACAATTCCCCGGGACGCGGACGACGACGCCTGCGCCGCCGCCCTAGCAAAAATCGAAGCCGCCATTACCGCCGTCACCGACCTCGCGGATCGGCTGACCGGCCACCTTCCAATAGAACCCGAACCAGCGCTGCCCAGCCAAAACGCGTGAACGAATGGCGGTCTTGGTGGGGCGGTGTTCGTGGCAACACGCGCGCCCCATCGTTTTGGGAACGGCCTAGCTTTCGATCCACCGCCCTTGTGCCCATCAGTTGGGCCTTTGCCATGGCAGCCAAATCCCGATGGGCCAGGGCCAAGCCATTGCGGGTTTCCGTGCCGGTCGTTTGCGTCGGCAATCTGGTGGTGGGCGGTGCTGGCAAAACTCCCACGGCCTTGGCCATCGCCCAGCGCCTAGCAACCCAAGGCCACACCCCGCATTTTCTGACCCGTGGATACCATGGCCATCTAAAAGGTCTGGTGCGGGTGGACACAGGTTTGCACACGGCGGTGGAGGTCGGCGACGAGCCATTGTTGTTGGCCAATGCAGCCCCCACATGGGTTTCCAAGGACCGCCGGATCAGCGCCCAGGCCGCCATCAAGGACGGGGCAACGGTGTTGGTCATGGACGACGGATTTCAAAACCCCGGGCTGGAAAAAGATGTCTCGATCATTGTCATCGACGCTGGCTTTGGTCACGGCAACGGCCGATTGCTGCCCGCCGGCCCCCTGCGGGAACGCCCAGAAATCGGATTTGCCCGGGCCCATGCCGTGGTGATGGTCGACGATGAAATGGCGCCAACCACCCAGGCGGACACCGGGGGCCTACCGGTCCTGGCGGCGCATCTGGTGCCCACAAAAGACTCCGCCAGCCGTCTGGGGGGCGCCAGGGTAATCGGGTTTTGTGGCATCGGCCGCCCGGAAAAGTTTTTCCAAACCTTGGAAGAATTGGAATGCACTGTTGTGCGCACCCACGGGTTTCCCGATCATCATCCCTATACGGACGGAGACTTGGAAACCTTGCGCGCTGATGCTCTGGCCACCGGCGCCCGTTTGGTCACGACATCGAAAGACTTGGCGCGCATTCCCAGCCGCATTGCCGAGGGTCTGGAGGTGGTGGAAGTCCATATGGAATTCGCCGACCCTGCTGCCCTTGACGCCGTATTGGCCCCGGTGGGCAAGCCATGACCGACGAGACTGAACGTCAAAGTGTTCCCACGGGTTCCCGCGGCTGGGTACGGCGGGTCGTGGGCAACCCGCTGGAAGCCTTCATGGTTGGTATTTTGCTGACGCTTTTCCGGCGGATGGGGGTGGACCGGGCGTCCGACGCCGGGGCCGCAATCGCCCGCACCATCGGCCCCCTGTTGGGGGTGACCAAACGCGCCCGGCGAAATTTGCGGGGGGCGTTCCCGGAAATGACCAGCGGCCAAGTGGACGAAACGATCCGCGGCATGTGGGAAAATTTGGGCCGCTATGCCGCCGAGATCGCCTGCCTTGATGCCTTCGATGTCGCCGCAAAGGACGGCCGCATCGAAGTGGTGGGGCGGGAATATTTGGAAGCATTACGGGACGACGACAAGGGCGGCATCGTGTTTTCCGCCCACCTGGGATCGTGGGACGTGGTGGCCTTGGGCGTAGGTCAGATCATTCCAAACACCGGGAACGTGTACCGGCCTTTAAACAACCCCATCGTCGACCGCATGGTGCAAAACGCCCGGGCCAAATCAGGCGGATTTGTCGGCAAAGGCATCCAGGGGGCCCGTGCGATGATCGCGGGGCTGGGCCAAGGCCGCCATTTCGCCATGCTGGTGGATCAGAAAATGAACGACGGTATTCCGGTGCCGTTTTTTGGCCGCGACGCCATGACCGCTCCGGCTCTGGCACGGTTCGCGATTCGGGCAGGTGTGCCGATTGTGCCTTGTCGGTGTGAACGGTTGGATGGCGCGCGGTTCCGGCTGACTTTTTATCCGCCCGTGGTCCCGGCGTCGTCCGGCAAGGAAGCCAACGATGTGGCGGAAACCATGGCCGAGGTCAACGAGATCATCGAGGGATGGATCATTGAGCGCCCGGAGCAATGGCTCTGGGTTCATTCCAGATGGCCCGACTAGCTCTGGCAGGAGCCATTGCATTTTTGAACCGCTGCTCCGCAGCATTATGGCTTTGGGTCCATTTCAGATGGCCCGACTAACTCTGGCAGGGGCCATTGCATTTTTGAATCGCTGCTCCGCAGCTTCTTGAATCGCTGCTCCGCAGCATTGGGCTCTGGGTGCATTCCAGATGGCCCAACAAACACAACAACTACTCCATGGGCCCTACAAGCAAGGCTGGGTCCAGGCGCACGGTGAACCAATTCACCCGCCAATCCAGATGGGCGCCGGTGACCCGGCCCGTGGCCCCCACCAAGCCAATGACATCGCCGGGCTGCACATGGGCACCCACTCCGACCAAGATCGCGGACAGGTGGGACATCACCGACGTCACCCCGAACCCGTGGTCGATCATCACGGTGCCCCCGGTGTAATACAAATCGGCCTCGGCCAGTGCGATGGTGCCAGATGCGGGGGCCACCACAGGCGTGCCCGTGGGGGCCGCCACATCCACCCCATAATGGGGTTGCCGTGGCTGGCCATTCAGAATTCTGCGGCTGCCATAGACCCCTGATATGCGCCCCGTGGCCGGCCAGCGAAATCCCCCAGCGAACCATGGCACTGCTGTATCCATGGCCCGCACCGCGGCAATCGCGGCGTTTTCCCGAGAGATTCGATTTAGAACATCTTGGGGCGGTGTCACCTGGGCCGCTGGCAGACCATCAATGCGTTCCACGTCATATGTGCGCTGGGCGATTTCCAAAATACGGGTTTCAGATCGACCATCGGCGAACCGGACCGTTAGGGTCGCGCGGTCCGGGGCCTCGGTGGGGAAACCAATAACGAAGACACCGTCGGCAGAGACCTGAGAGGCAATCCCATCAACGCTGGCGGACACGGCCCCAGGTGCCAAGCCGATCATCATGCCGCCTTGGATGGCGTTGCCGGTTAGCTGAAAAGTTTGGGATGTCGCGGCGTGAGGGGCCAGGATGAAAAGGCCCATCAAGACGGCGGAAAAAAAGCGGATCAGGAGTCTTCCGCGGCCTGGCCCCGGGCGTCGATCAGGCGCTGATTTGCCGCCGCCGCATCCACATAGGCCTCTTGGAACTCAACGCTCCAATATTTCAGGTGCTCCACCAAAATGACCGATCCGGTGATGGCGCAGGTCACATAGGCACCGGGCGTAATCACTTCGAATTCCGGCGTGCCGTATTTCAGCACGGCTTCGGGCCCCGGCGGTCGGTTCGATACGGTGTCTTTCATAACAGCGATCCTTGGGGGTCGTTGGTCCCGGATTTTGTTGGCTTCGGCGCGGGCTTGGGCTTTTTAAGTTTAGGTGCCGATGGCTTTGCCCCGTCCGTCACCACAGTGGATATGTGGCCGTCGCGCAGTTCAATGTCCAGCCCCATTCCCGTGACCACCCCCGTGGCCGAGGTTACCGGGGCCCCATCGTCGCCCCGCAAAACGGCATAGCCACGGGCCAAAACCCCATGGTGGCTAACGCTTTGCAGACGTGGGGCCAGAGTGCCCAAGAGACGGTTGCTGTCGGCCACAGTCCGCCGAACGCCCCGGGTCATGCGGGCGGAGCCGTCGGCCAAACGCCGCTGAATATCGTCCAATCCCCGGCGCAACACATCGGGGCGCAAACGTCGGCCGGTGGCTTCCAGCCCCTGAGCCCCCCTAGTCATCGCAGCCGTTTGGGCGCGGAAAAGCCGTTCCGAGGCGTGGTCCAACCGCTGGGTGACCAGCTCCAAGGCCTCCCGTGGGCCGCGCAAACCCCTGCCCAAGCCCGCAACCGTTTCGCGGCGGCGATCCAATTCCCGCGATGTACCGCTGAACACCCTTGCCCCAAGACTTGCGATCCCAGCGATCAATTCGGCCCGCATAGGCACCGCGAATTCCGCCGCAGCCGTTGGGGTCGGTGCCCGCAGGTCGCTGGCAAAATCTATCAGGGTGAAATCGGGCTCGTGGCCGATGGCCGAAATCAGCGGGATGTCACTGGCCGCAGCTGCGCGCACCACAATTTCTTCGTTGAACGCCCACAAATC
>JABHVE010000120.1 GCA_018658465.1 Alphaproteobacteria bacterium | reverse complement strand
CTGGCGACATTTTGCTGGCGGCAATCGAGGCCCAGGGCGAAATCCCCTTGCCCCCGTACATGGGGCGGCCCGCCGATGATGCGGATTTGACGGACTATCAGACCATGTTTGCCGATCGCACCGGGGCGGTGGCGGCACCCACGGCGGGCCTGCATTTTACCCCCGATTTGACCGACAGATTGAACGCGGCGGACATCCATATCGCCCGGGTGACGCTCCATGTGGGGGCGGGGACGTTTCAGCCGGTGAAGGTGGACGACACCGATGACCACGTAATGCACCCGGAATGGGGGGAAATCAGCGGCGATACTGCGGCCAAGGTCAACGCTGCCCGGGCCGCAGGGGGGCGCATCGTCGCTGTGGGCACCACGGCGTTGCGGGTGCTGGAATCAGCAGCGGATGGCCAGGGGCAGCTCACGGCCTTTAGGGGCGATACGGATTTGTTTATTACCCCGGGGTACGAATTTCACGGTGCGGACCTGCTGATGACCAATTTCCACCTACCCAGGTCGACGCTTTTTATGTTGGTGTGTGCAATAGCCGGGACCGAGCGCATGGGAGCAGCCTATGAACATGCCAAAGCCTCGGGTTATCGGTTTTATTCCTATGGCGATGCCTGTTTATTGACGATGCCATGAGCGATTTCGGATTATCCATTACCGCCACGGACGGCGCGGCGCGCACCGGGGTCCTCACCACAGCCCATGGGGACATCCGCACGCCGGCGTTCATGCCGGTGGGTACGGCAGCCACGGTCAAGGCCATGACACCGGAAGCCGTTGCCGAAACCGGCGCGGATATCTTGCTGGGCAACACCTATCACCTGATGCTGCGACCGGGACCAGAGCGCATCGCCGCCCTGGGCGGCCTGCACAAATTCATGAACTGGCAAAAGCCGATTTTGACCGATTCCGGCGGGTTTCAGGTGATGTCGTTATCGGGATTGCGCAAGATTACCGATCAATCCGTGACCTTTCGTTCCCACGTGGATGGGGCGAAATTCGATTTGTCGCCGGAACGGGCTGTGGAGATCCAGAATTTGCTGGGATCCGACATCGTCATGGTGTTGGACGAATGCACACCATTTCCGGCGACCGAGCCGGAGGCCGCAGCCTCCATGCGTCGCTCCATGGATTGGGCGGCCCGGTGCAAAGCCGTGTGGGAATCGCCGCCAGGAAGGGGCTTGTTCGGCATCGTCCAAGGGGGCGTGTATCCCGATCTGCGCCGGGAATCGGTCCAGGCGCTGACATCCATTGGCTTCGACGGCTATGCCATCGGCGGTCTGGCGGTGGGGGAGGGCCAAGACGCCATGTTTAAGGTTCTTGACGGGACCGCCCCGTCGTTGCCCGCCGACGCGCCCCGGTATTTGATGGGAGTGGGCAAGCCCGATGACATCGTAGGGGCCATCATGCGAGGGGTGGATATGTTCGATTGTGTGCTGCCCACCCGGTCCGGGCGCAACGGCCAAGCATTTACCCGGTCAGGCACTGTGAACCTGCGCAATGCCAGGCACCGGGATGATGGAGGGCCGCTGGACGGTGATTGCGCCTGTCCGGCTTGCCAAAACTATTCCCGGGCTTATTTGCATCATTTAGTGAAGGCGAAGGAAATATTGGCAGCGACCTTGGTGACTTGGCACAATTTGACGTTCTATCAAGACATGATGGCTGGGGCCCGGGCGGCCATATCGGCCGGCGATCTCCAGCCATGGGCCGATGGATTTTTGGGCCAATACGCCGGTGACCAGCAATAATTCATCCCCCATCGGGTTCGTGATAGTCTGGTGGCCACGGCTAAGCGGGGTTGGGAGGGATTTGTGGCAGACGGTAATTTAACGATCGCCAATATGCTGGAGGGCAGGGACCTTGAGGTGCATTCCGTTGCACCGTCGTCGCCGATCAGCGGCGCCGCCAAGATCATGGGTGCCAATAAAATCGGCTTGGTGGTGGTCACAGGCCCCGAGGACGAATTTTTCGGTGTGTTGTCCGAACGAGACATCATTCGCGCCATTAGCGAAGACGGTGCCGACGCCTTGGCCAAGCCAGTGGACTCTTTGTACACGCGAGATGTGGTGGCCTGCGCCTTGGACGACAATCCTCACGACGTGATGGCCACCATGAACCACGGCGGTTTTCGCCATATCCCTGTGGTGGATCAGGGCAAGGTCCAGGCCGTGGTGAGCCTAAGCGACATGACTCAATACGTGCTGCGGGAAGTGGAATACGCCGCACTACCGGTTTTATAGGGGGCGGGCGCACATACCATGACCAACGCATCACAAATTCTGGCTTGGGCCCCCCATCGCACCGAAGAGCTAAAGCACAAGGCCATGGCCGGGACGCTGAACCAGTTGTCCTCCAACGACTGGGAAACCTTGATCGGCAAGGCGGAATACCGCCGCTACACGTTCAATGACTTGATTTTGGCCCAAGGGGCAGTGGGCGAGGCGTTGTTCATCATCACCGACGGCGAAGTGCGTGTGGAACGCTCGGATGCCAACGGAACCTGGCAATTAGCCCGCCTGGGCAGCGGCGCAGTGTTTGGGGAAATGTCGATGTTGGACCGGTCTGGGGCCACCGCAAACGTTGTCGCCGACGGCCAAGTGGAAATCCTGACCGTGCCCGGCCGGGATTTGGATGCCCTGACGGCCACGGATTTGGGGTTTGCCGGGCGTTTCTATAAATCCCTGGCCACGACCTTGTCTCGCCGCCTGCGCGCCACCAACGAAATTGTTCGAGGTAGGTGAGCGTCGCCGAACTCCGATCACGATCTGCTCGCGCGACAATTTTCTCGATACAGGAGGCTAGATTGACGTGGGATTCGCCCGCGATCTGCTCTTTATTAGTGGCGATCCGATTCACCTGGCGTGAAGCCACGCCACGATCTGCTCTTTTTTCGTGACGATCAGATTCACGCGGACTTTGTCCGCGATCTGCTCTAAATTCCCCACCTTCCATCAATCGGGCGCGTAGCTCAGTCGGTAGAGCAACGGACTTTTAATCCGTGTGTCCTGGGTTCGATTCCCAGCGCGCCCACCAATGATGTCGATCGCCCTATGTCGGCATATGGGCCAACCCCACCAGCCCGGGCGTTCGGTGGGTGATGAGATAGGTCGGGATTGACTTCAACAGATACGCAAACCGGCCCTTGTCCTCAAACGCCGTTCGAAATTCGTCGCGGTCAAAGGCGTCTCCAAGTCCTGGCACGACACCTCCCGCCACATAAACCCCACCTCGGGCACTGACCGATAGGGCCATATCGCCCGCAGCGGCACCCAACATGGAACTAAACGATTTCACGGCAGCCAATGCCTCAGGGTCTCCCCCAAGGGCGGCACCTGCAACATCTGCGGGGGAGGGCGCTGGCCCGAGAGACGGCTGTGGACCCGCGCCGCCCAAGTACAAATTTACTAGGCCCGGGCCAGACAGGGCGCGTTCCAGGGACGCCCGGCCAAATTCATCGCGCAGGATGCCAACGAACTTGTCCTGGAACGGGTCGGTGGGGGCGATCCCCACATGGCCACCTTCGCCAGATACCGGCACCCATTGGTCTGCAGCGCGGAACAGGTAAGACACGCCCAATCCGGTGCCGGGGCCAAGCACCGCAATGTTGGAGTCATCCACACCACTGCCACCCCCAATTTTTTCCAAATCGTTTGGGGCCAAGTGGCGAACCGCCAGGGCGATGGCGGTAAAATCATTCACTAAACGGACCGACTTCAACCCCAAAGCATCGGCGGACCCTTCCGCAGAAATCTTCCACGGGTGGTTGGTGAGATGGACAAGGCCATCGTGCACCGTGCCGGCCACGGCAAAAACCCCGTCGCGGGGTGATAGTCCCGCCTGGCTTAAATAGGCTGCGGCGGCCAGTTCAAATTCCGCAAAATCCGCGACCGCGAATTGTTCAGTCCTGTCGGGATCTCCGCCGTCGATGCTCAATGCGAACCGAACGTTGGTGCCGCCGACGTCTGCGAGCAACGTACCTTGGCGTGGCTTTGGGCTCACGGTTTGTTTTCACGCGGCGTTCCATCCACCTCTCCGCTCAAGGTTTTTCGGGCGAGCACCTTGCTGGCTTCCACGGCCGGTTGGTCAAACGGAGTCACCCCAAGCAGGTGCGCCGCCAGAATTGTCTCAAGCATGAAGTGCATGAAAAGTCCGCCCATGGCCTTCTCGTCCAGACGCGGTATCTCGATCACGCGGGTGGGCCGGCCGTTCGCAGCCAGGGTTTCTGCCGTAGCGTGCTGGTGGGCGGAGATCAAATCTCCCGCAGTGGCTCCGCCTAAGTAGTCGGAACCGATCGCGGCGGCGGAGGCTTCCGGGACGCGGGGTCCGGTGCCTTTAACATCCAACATCAAAAACGTAAAAACCTTGTCCTCGGGGCCGTCTAAATACAGCTGCAATTGGCTGTGCTGATCCAAGGGGCCCAGAGCGTCGAGGGGGGTCGAGCCTTGGCCGTTCTTGCCGAGACTTTCCGCCCAAATTTGCCGATACCACAGGGCGAAAGGTTGGAGCCGGTCGGCGTAAACCCACAGAACGCTGCTGCTGATCCCGCAAGCCTTCATCAGCGCCACGGACAAGGCAGCGCCGATCACCGGTGGCATCTCGCCCGGGTCCCGCGCCGCCAACAGGTTCTGCAGCACTTGGTCCGCCCCTTCGCGCACCGCCATCGCGTCCATTCCGGCAATCAAAGCTGGCAGCAACCCGACATTGGATAACACCGAAAGCCGCCCGCCCAATGCCGGTTCATGGTCGAGGCAACGGATCTTCGCGGCGGCGGCCCAGGAGCGCAGAGGGCTGGTTCCTGGATCACTGATCGTCAGAAAATGATCTGATGGGTTTGTCAGGCCCGCGTGGGAAAACGCATCCGCGATTGGCAATACCTGTGTCAGCGTCTCGGCGGTCCCGCCCGATTTCGAAATCACCAACACCCCGGTGCGGTCGGGGCTCAATTCCGCCAACACCGCGTCAAACGTGTGGGGGTCAAGATTGTCCAAGAATCGAAGGCGGGGACCCTGTCCGGTCGGGGCCAGGGCGGTGAGCGCCCGGCCACCAAGGCTCGAACCACCGGTCCCTAGAATCAAGATTTCGTCGAAGCGATCCCGCCAATCTTGCGCAATTTCCTGCATTTCCGCGAGGTCGTCTCGCCGTCGCGGAACCGCGAGCACAGCGGCAAGCTCTGGGTCAGAGGGCGACCGCAGTTTCTCCAATGCGGGGCCCATCGCCGCAATGTTGCGCGCAAAATCGACCTCGGCTTTCTCACGGTCGGGAAGATCCGCAGGAAAGGCTTGAGCAGCGTTGTGGGAAAATAGATCCGACATTGCGGATGGGAATACCACCTCGGAGCCTGGCACACCACTGGCCACGCTGTATTTGGGATTGGTCAACATGTTACCTCCAAAAATTCTAAGGTTTATGCGGTTTTTGAAATATTTCGCATCGTGTAATCGATTACACTTGCCATTCATTGCGCTGTAAGGCAATATGTAATCGATTGCATCGCGTAAAACGCGAATTTGGCTCAGTTTGGAGATTGCATTAGACCTGATACCCCGGGAGACACGGACCGAACACCGGCCGTCCGGAAAAAGGTTACAAACAAGCAAGCTCCGGCAGACAACTAGGAGACGACAATGAAACGGACTTCAATGTTCTTAACTGCGTTGGCAACCGCCACAGTGATGGCAACAGGCGCCTTTGCGCAGACCTTTACCATCGGCCTCAGCAACGGCTGGGTCGGCAGTGAGTGGCGTACCCAAATGATCGACGAAGCAGTGGCCGCCGCCGAAGCGTGGGCTCTGAATGGCGTGACCGTCAACGTGATCGTACAAAGCGCCAATGTCGACGTGCAGGGGCAGATCGCTCATGTGCGCAACTACATTAATCAGGGCGTAGACGCCATCATCATTAACCCCAACAGCCCGACTGCGTTTGACCCGATCTTTGCCCAAGCCGCCGCGGCGGGAATTCTGACGATCTCGACTGACGCCGAAGTTTCCTCCCCCGACGCCTTATATGTCGGCATTGACCAAAAGGGCTGGGCAATGATGTCCGCAGCCTGGCTGGCCGAAGAACTGGGTGGCACGGGCCGCGTCGTTGCCATCAATGGCATCGCCGGTCATCCCGCCAATCAAATGCGGGTCGAAGGCTATCAAGAAGTGTTCGCTGGGTTCCCCGGAATCGAATTGGTCAACGAAGTGAATGCCAATTGGGACCAGGCCCAAGGTCAGCAGGCAATGCAGACCATTCTGGCGACCTTTGGCGATATCGATGGCGTTTGGGTCCAGGACGGCATGGCCGATGGCGCTTGGCGCGCGATCGAAGATGCTGGCCGCGTGGGTGACATTGTCGCCACCGGCGAAATCCGTGCGGACTTCATTGGCCGCTGGGCGGAGCAGGGCTATACGACCGGGGCATCTGTGAACCCCCCGGGCGTGATGGCCAGCGCACTGAACGTTGCCGTGCTAAAGCTGCTCGGCACCGAGCTGAAAGATGGCGTATTCGAAGGCCGCTATGGCAATGCCCTTTACCTCCCGATCCCGTTTATTGATCAGGGAGTTTTCGACGACGTTATGGCTGCCGTCGATGGCATGCCGGGTCATCATTCGGTTTCCGAAGTTGTCGGACCGGATGCCGCTCGCAACATGTTCTTCCAGTAGTCCCTCCCTGGGCTTGAAAAGTAACAGGCCCGAAGCGTGGTGAACGGAATGCCCTCAGAACCAATTACAGCAGCAAACGGAACAATCCCGCGTTCGCTGCCGGTCCTGAGGGCATCCCGCATCGCCAAACGATATGGCGGCGTGACTGCCCTGGCCGAGGGTGAATTGGAATTGGCCCCTGGCGAAGTCCATGTGTTGATTGGCGCCAACGGCAGCGGCAAAAGCACACTTTGCAAAATCATCGCAGGCGCCACCGGCCCCGACAGTGGGGTGGTCGAACTCGACGGAGCCCCACGGCATTTCAAGGCCCCGCGCGATGCGGCGGCCGTTGGCATTTCAGTGTGTTACCAAGAGCTGAGCCTTATTCCCCAGCTTTCGGTGGCACAAAACATTTTTCTGGGCCGCGAAAAGGTCGTCGCCCGAACATTCGTAAATTCAAGAAAACTCAATGACGATGCCGCGCGCCTGATGGAGCGTTTCCAAGGCGTCGCAGGAGAGAATTTTTTCCCCAACACATTGGTGTCGGATCTTAGCGCGGACCAGCAGCAACTTGTCGAAATTCTGAAGACCGCCGCCGAGGATGGCAGGATCGTCATCTTCGATGAACCGACGTCGTCCCTGGATAACCGCCAGGTCGAATTATTCTTCGGCCTAGTGCGCGAAATGAAATCCGCTGGCAAGGCAATCGTCTTCATTTCCCACCGCATGCGCGAGCTGTTCGAAATCGGCGACCGCATGACCGTCATGCGCAATGGCCGGACCGTGGGGACCTTCGATGCCGCAGACGCCACCGAAGGACAAATCATCGGCATGATGATTGGCAACGACATCGTCAGCAGTGCCCAGTCCCCACAGGAAAAATCACCCCAGGCGCGAAGCGCAAAGACCGTTTTGCAGGCGGACAATTTGACCGGCCGGACCCTGAATGGGGTGTCCCTGGATCTTGCCGAGGGTGAAATTCTTGGCCTTGGCGGCTTGCACGGACAGGGACAATCCGCGTTGCTGCGATCCTTGTTTGGGGCCGACCCCGCCGCCGACGGGATCATCAAAATTGACGGCAAGGTGGTGAAGGTGAGCGGCCCGCGGGCGGCAATGGCTTTGGGTTTAGCCTACGTGTCCGGCGACCGAGGCCGCGACGGCACACTTTCACATCGCCCGGTGTTTGAAAATTTGGCCCTGGCGCGTCTGAACAAATCCCACGCGACTTACATCGATGTGGCCGCGGTTTCAGATCAAGTGCTTCCCGTGGCCGAGCGCCTGAAACTTAAATACGCAGGACTAGGGTCGCCGATTTCTCAGCTCAGCGGCGGTAACCAGCAGAAAGTGGTGCTGGGAAGATGGCTTGCTGCCGAGCCCCGCATTCTGTTGTTGGACGATCCGACCAAAGGCATTGACCTGCAAACCAAAAAAGATCTGTACGCGCTGCTGGCTGAGCTGTGCCTGGGCGGCATGTCGATCTTGTTCTATTCGTCTGACGATACCGAGCTGTTGTCGGTTTCAGACCGGGTGTTGGTATTTGCCGACGGCCAGGTGGTGGATGAATTGGCAGGCGAACGCCTGACGGAATTCGAATTGAACCAGGCGGCTTTCGCGTCCTCTGCCAGCGCTGAGGCAACAGCATGACCATGCACACGTCCTCTACGGCTGGAACATTGTCTTCATCGCGGAAATTCGAATTTCGGCGGCACCCTTATTTGCTGGCGGTCGGCGTGTTCATTCTGTTGTCGATCGTCAACGCCATTTTACAGCCGAGCTTCCTGCGGCCCGCGGTCGCCGTATCAAATCTGGCGTCGTTTATGCCGCTGATTCTTGTGGCCGTGGGTCAGACATACGTGATCCTGGCCAGCGACATTGATCTGTCGGTCGGGTTCATTATTTCGGTGGTCAACGTCGTTGTTGTGACCACCATCGAAGCATTGGGCGGCAGCGGCGGAGCAATTCTCGCGGGCTTCGCCGCAGGGATCGCAACGGGAATTCTGGCCGGACTGGTCAACGGTTTGTGCGTGGCGGTGCTGCGGTTCCAACCCATTGTCACTACGTTTGCCACCGGGATCATCTTCGCGGGCGTTGCCTTGTGGATATTGCCCCAAGCAGGCGGTCAGGTCCCGGCCATCGTTTGGCGGACCTATGCTGGCGCGGTTGCCGGAGTCCCAGTGGTTCTGTGGCTGCTGGCTGCCGTGCTTGTTTTCATCGCGGTGTTTGCCCGCACACGGTTTCACACCGCTTTGGTGGCGGTTGGCGGAAACATGCAGGCGGCCTATCAGACCAAGCTGCCGGTCACCCGAATTCGCATCACTTCCTACGTGATTTCGGGATTGTTCGCGGCTTTGGCGGCTCTGGCCCTGGTGGGTGAGACCGCCAGCGGCGATCCGCTGTTGGGCGGTGCCTTTAGCCTGTCATCGATCACTGCGGTGGTGCTGGGCGGCACTGCATTGGCGGGCGGTCGCGGCGGCGCACTGGGATCTTTGTTTGGGGCCATCATCCTGGGGCTGATCGCCAACGTTATCTTCTTCGCCCAGCTACCCTTCGAGTATCAGAATTTGGCTCAAGGTCTGGTGATTCTGTTGGCCCTTGCGGGCGGCGTATTCGTGGCCCGGCGGTGACGGAGGAGGATCGAAGTATGACTCTGGACACAGCCATATCAGGGCGATCGAACGCCGTGAAAAAATGGGCACCAGCCGTGGGCGTCGTGCGCAAGCCGCTGTTCATCGCGGGGGTCGCCATGATGGGCATTTTGGTCGCGGGCGAAATCGTCGCGCCGGGGTTCGCTGCCCCAGAACAGATCATCAAGATGCTGGTGGTGGCGGCCTTGTTGGGCATCGTCGCCGCCGGGCAGAACCTTGTTATTCTCGGAGGCAAAGAGGGCATCGATCTTTCGGTTGGCGCAACCATCACCCTGGGGGCGCTGATCGCCGGCAATGTCATGCAGGGCCAGGACAGCATGATCGCCATCGCCTTGATCGCAACCCTGGCAGTCACCTTTGGCGTCGGCTTGCTGAACGGCATCGGTGTGACGGTGCTGCGCATTCCGCCCCTGGTGATGACCCTTGGGATGCTGGGTGTTTTACATGGGTCGCTAATTCTGCTCACCCGCGGTCGTCCGTCGGGCAACTCTGCCGAGATGTTGTCAAATCTGGTTGACGACCCCCTGATTTTTGGACTGCCCGGAATCCTGATTGTTTGGATAGGGCTTGGAATTCTGGTCACGCTGTTGCTGCGAAGAACCTTGTTTGGAATGCGCATCTACGCCATTGGCACCAACGAGACCGCCGCTAGGCTTTCAGGGGTTCCGGTCGGCATCACCCGCACGCTGCTGTTTGGATTGTCGGGGATGTTTGCAGGGCTCGCCGGGTTCTTCATCTTAGGATTCACCGGCAATGTTTTCCTGGGTGTCGGCGACCAATACATGTTGCCGTCGATCATTGCGGTGGTATTCGGCGGCACATCGTTGGCCGGCGGGCGCGGGGGCTATGTGGGCACGATGGCAGGCGCCGTTGTCCTGACCCTGCTGCAATCACTGCTGACCACATTGCATATTGATCCTTCGGGCCGACAAATCATCTTCGGCGCAACCCTTCTTCTGCTGATGCTGTTTTACGGCCGTCAGCAGCGGCTGCGCAGCTAGGAGCCGAGATGGCCGATAACACCCAAGTCAAAAACGCCAACGGGCGCGGTGGGGACAAGCCGACGACCATGGCTGATATCGCGCGGATCGCTGGGGTTTCCACCGCCACGGTATCGCGGGCGCTGGCGAATCCCGCCGTCGTTACCGCCGAGACACGAGAAAAGATCGATCGCGCCGTCGCCGATGCAGATTATCGGGTCAACACCCTTGCGCGAAATCTCCGAAAGATGGAGACCCGCACCATTCTGGTGATCGTGCCGGACATCGCCAACCCGTTCTTTTCCGACATCTTTCGCGGTATCGAGGAAGTCGCCCACGAAAACGGATTTGTCGCGGTTATCGGCAACACCGAAGTCGACCCTGAGCGCGAGGCCGCTTACGCCAACATGGCCCGCGAACGCCGTGCGGACGGGTTGCTGCTGTTGGACGGCAAGCTGCCCGCGTGGGCCAGTGGTGCCTCGGCACTTGGGGGCGTGCCCTTTGTCATGGCCTGCGAATACGTCGATGGGCCGGACATCTGCCTGGTGCGTACGGATAACTATGACGCCGCGAAATTGGCGGTGGCTCACCTTGCCGAACTTGGCCACCGACGCATCGCCCACATCGCTGGGCCGCTAGATCGCAGCATTTCCCAGGACCGCATGCGGGGGTACCACGATGGCTTGGCCGAGGCCGGACTGGATGACGATCCGGCATTGATCTTCGAAGGGGACTTCGGCCTGGACTCTGGCACGGCGGCGATCCCCACCCTGATGCTTGGAAAACCCACCGCAATTTTCACCAGCAATGACGAAATGGCGATGGGGGCGATCCAGGGGCTTCGCGCAATGGGACTTGGCGTGCCTGAGGATGTCTCCGTCGTCGGGTTCGACGATATTCGCTTTGCTGGTGCCTATAACCCGCCGCTCACCACCGTTGCCCAGCCACGATACGAAATCGGACGGCTGGCCACGGAAATGTTGATGCAGTTGTTGTCCGGCCATGAACTTGGGCAACGCCAGCGGGTTCTGAACAGTTCTTTGGTTATTCGAGAGTCCTCTGCGCCACCAGCGAAAGCTGGCGGCTAAACCCCACATATCTACCGGAATTTTCCGCAACCGATCGCTTCAAGGAGTAGCGTTATGACCCAAACAACAAATTCAGGCCCTCTACGAATCGGAATTGTCGGAAGCGGATTTATTGCGAATTTTCACCTGACCTCGTTGATCGCTGTTCGCAATTGCACGGTCGCCGGTGTTTACAGCCCGACCCCTGCCAACCGCGAAGCGTTCGCTTTGCGGGCCAATGAACTTGGCCTGGGCCCGGCACAAGCGTTCGACAGCCTGGCCGACATGGTCACCTCTCCCGATGTTGATGCGGTTTGGTTGTTGATGCCGAACGATGCGCGGCTGCCGGTGATGCGGGAAATCCATGGGCTGGTGACGTCGGGGAAGGCAAAACTCGCGGGTCTGGCCTGTGAAAAGCCACTGGGACGGACGTTGACCGAAGCCAAGGAGATGCTGAGCCTTGTGGAAGACGCCGGGCTCAATCACGGCTATCTGGAAAACCAGGTTTATTCGACCGCGGTGAAACGCGGCAAAGAAATCATTTGGCGCCGAGCGGCTCCGTCGACCGGCCGGCCTTATTTGGCCCGCGCCGCCGAAGAACATGCGGGACCCCACGAACCGTGGTTCTGGCGCGGTGACAAGCAGGGCGGCGGGGTGCTGTTAGACATGATGTGCCACAGCGTCGAGGTGGCGCGGTATTTGCTCACCCAGCCGGGGGAGGGCCGCGATAGCCTGCGCCTCAAAACCGCCAATGCCACCGTCAGCTCGTTGAAATGGACGCGGCCCAAATACGCGGCGGAACTGAAAGAACGCATGGGCGACGAGGTCGATTTCTTGCGCAATCCCGTCGAAGATTTCGCCCGCTGCACCCTGACTTTGGAATCTGCCGACGGCGAGGAACTGATGATCGAATCCACGACATCTTGGGCCTATGTGGGTGCCGGGCTTCGCATCCAACTAGAACTGCTGGGCCCGGAATACGCCATGGAATTCAATTCCCTCGGCACCGGGCTCAAAGTCTTTATGTCCCGCGCCGTCACGGGATCGGAAGGCGAGGATTTGGTTGAGAAACAAAATGCCGAGCAAGGCTTGATGCCCGTCCTGGAAGATGAAGCAGGGGTCTATGGGTACACCGACGAAAATCGCGACATGGTCGAATCGTTCCGCAATGGAACGAAGCCCTTGGAGACATTTCATGACGGTGTGGCGGTCATCGAGATCTTGATGGCCCTGTACAAATCGGCGGAGACGGGACGCACAGTCGAATTCCCCGCCGCCGACCTGGACGATTACATCCCAGTGCCTGCACGGGCTGCGGCCTAGACCCGATCACGGGCAGGGTGGTCGCCCCGTAAACCTGAAGTCCGTATATACTCGGCCCGGCACACCGGGATTGCAAAACTCGCAATCGGTTTGACGGGCTGGGCTCGATCAGCGCCCACCAATGATTTCAATTGGTTATCGGCTGAGTAATCGGCTGAAATTCAGAAAGGCGACTAAGCCATGAGCGCTGGAGAGATCATCGGAATCATCTCGGTTGTCGCGGTTCTTGGCACCCTGGGCTATCTGATCGTTCTGTTAAGCAGGCGCAACGACGATCTGTAGGTTGGCGGATTAATCTAATCCGCGCCGACGGGGGCGATCTCTGGCGTTGCAGGGGCGGGGATTTCGGCGAAGTCGGTCTCGCACGGGTTCGGCCCCCAGGTCATCCAAATTTTCGGCGCCGTATTGGCCTTCACCTGACAGACCATGGACGCGGTGGATCGGAAGCCCCCGTGCATGCAAATGCCGCCGGTGTGGTCGCGCAAGATCGCCATCATGGTGTCGGGGGTG
>JABHVE010000106.1 GCA_018658465.1 Alphaproteobacteria bacterium | reverse complement strand
GGCGGCCGAAGACGTTGATGTTTCCGTGGTGTTTTTGGATTGCGATTCGGCGGTGCTGGGGCAACGGTTCACCCAAACCCGGCGCAAACACCCCTTGGCGGCGGACCGCCCGGTCATGGATGGCATCCACCAGGAACGGGAGTTAATGGCCACGGTGCGGGAAGCCGCCGACTTGGTGATCGATACCACCGAGCTAACCCTGGCCGACCTTCGTACCGTGCTGGAACGCCGATTTGCACCGGGTGCCGGCCATGAACTAACGGTCTCGGTGGTGTCCTTCGCCTATGGCCGCGGCCTGCCCCGGGAAGCCGACTTGGTGTTCGACGTGCGGTTTTTGGAAAACCCCCACTACGTCGAAGGTCTCCGCCAAGGCACCGGCTTGGACCAGGCAGTGGCCGACTACATCGCCAAGGATCCGGCATTCCCGAAATTCTTCGGCACGTTGGTGGACATGCTGGACGGCCTGATGCCCCAGTACGACGAGGAGGGCAAAAGCTATCTGACCATCGCGTTCGGCTGCACCGGCGGTCGCCACCGGTCGGTTTTTTCCGCTGAACGTCTAGCGGAGCACCTGCGCGACCAGGGGCGCCGGGTTTTTGTCCGCCATCGGGAATTGGGGACCCCCGCCGACGCCGATCCCACCTAATTTTCTGCCATATTTAGATACATAAAGATTTATTTATATTTGTAGGTTAGTGTGCATCCCTGATAACCAGGGAACGGCGGCGCTGGTCCGCAACAAGCCCGCATTTGCCGTTTGATATTTATTAAATTTTCACCGATTTCCCGTACATTTCCATAAATCATAATGTGCGAAATCGCTGGTGAGCCACTAGGAGCCGATAGGAACAGCATGACCGAATTTACAGACTACAAAGTTGCCGATATTTCCCTGGCGGATTGGGGTCGCAAGGAAATCAATATTGCCGAGACCGAAATGCCGGGGCTGATGGCTCTGCGTACGGAATATGGCGATTCGAAGCCATTGGCCGGGGCGCGCATCACCGGCTGCCTCCACATGACCGTGCAAACTGCGGTGCTGATCGAAACCTTGGCGGCATTGGGCGCTGACATTCGGTGGAGCAGCTGCAACATTTTCTCGACCCAAGACCATGCGGCGGCGGCGATCGCGGCGGCGGGCATCCCGGTTTTCGCTTGGAAAGGCGAAACCGAAGAAGAATTTTGGTGGTGCATCGACCAGACCATCGACGGTCGCGACGATTGGCGCCCCAATATGATCGTCGATGACGGCGGCGACCTGACCTTGGTTTTGCATCGCGACCACCGGGACGTGCTGGAAGACATCAGGGGATTAAGCGAAGAAACCACCACCGGGGTGCTGCGCCTGCATCAGATGCAAGAAGCCGGTGAATTGGCGGTGCCAGCCATGAACGTCAATGACTCGGTGACCAAATCAAAATTCGACAACCTTTATGGGGTCCGCGAAAGCCTGATCGACGGCATCAAGCGTGGCACCGATGTGATGTTGGCGGGCAAGCGCGCCGTGGTCTGCGGCTTTGGCGATGTGGGCAAGGGCTCTGCCGCCAGTCTGCGCGGCCAGGGTGCCCGGGTGTTGGTCACCGAAATCGATCCGATCTGTGCCTTGCAGGCGGCGATGGAAGGCTATGAAGTCACCACCATGGAAGACGCCGCGCCCATCGGCGATCTGTTCATCACCGCCACCGGCAACGCCGACATCATCACCCTGGAACATATGCGGGTGATGAAAGACCGGGCGATCGTCTGCAACATCGGGCACTTTGATTCCGAAATCCAAATCGCTGCCCTGGAAAATTATGCATGGCACGAAGTCAAACCCCAAGTGGACGAAGTGGAATTCCCCGACGGCAAGCGCATCATTGTGCTGTCCAAGGGTCGCTTGGTGAATTTGGGCAATGCCACGGGGCACCCCAGTTTTGTTATGAGCGCCTCGTTCACCAATCAGGTGATGGCGCAGATCGAATTGTGGGAAAACACCAGCGATTATAAAAATGAAGTCTATGTGCTGCCGAAAAACCTGGACGAAAAGGTTGCCCGGTTGCACCTGGATCGCCTGGGGGCAAAGCTTTCCAAGCTGACCCCCGCCCAGGCCGAATACATCGGGGTCACCACAGATGGCCCGTTCAAGCCGGATACCTACCGGTACTAGAGCCGCCGTTACAAAAGGGGCCGCTTTTCGCTACGATCAGCCGTTGATCCTGGTTAACGGTTAACTCGAATGGCAAACGGTGGCCCCTTGTTGCGCAGTACAAACCCAGAGAATTTGCGCGTCGGGCTGACGGCGCTCAGCGCCTTCGGTGCAGGCATCGGCCAAGCCCAGGCCCAAGAAACATCCCTAAGCGCAGTTGCTGGTTTGTCGGTTGCCGGGTCAATTTTGCTGGCAGCCACATCGGTGGCAATTGCCGGCGGCATCTGGTTTTCGTCGCGCCGTCGTGCGGTCACGGATCAGGCGGCGTTGGCGGAATATCGCGAAGTGTTGGCGCGGTCCACTGCGGTGCTCAGTTCCGCTCCCGACGGCTATTTCGAGTTTTCAGCGGGCTCCGGGTTGGAGTCTTGTTCCCCCGGCTTGGCAGCGATCCTGGGTGTCCCCGTGGTTGGGGTCAATCAGTTCGCCGACCTGTCGGACAAATTCGATCGCCAAGAATTCGCAGGCTTGGAGGTGGCGGCCCAAGGATTGCGGCAGGACCGCACACCATTCGATCTGCGTGTGACCACGGGGGCTGGCCGATTGCTTCATGCCCGGGGTCGGGTGGTGACGGGTACCGGTGACGAGCCGATTTCCTATCTGATTTGGTTCCACGACATCAGCGGGTTTCAAGCCGACGCTGTTGCCATGCAAGCCCAAACCGACCGTGCAGTGGAACAGCGCGTTTTGACCCAAAAGGTTTTGGATACCGTGCCGTTTCCGGCATGGCGTCGGCGTGCAGATCTGACCATCAGCTGGGTCAACAAGGCGTACTGCGAGGCGGTGGAGGTGGATGCGGAAACCGCTGTGCGCGATAACGTTGAATTGTCCCGGGGGCCTGGACCCAATCGCGGAGGGCCCCTGGCTGACATGGCGCAAAAGACCGGCGAGCCCCAAAGTGAAAAGCGCCGGTTTGTGGTGGGCGGGGAACGTCGGTCGTTCGAGATCATCGAAACCCCAATGGAGATCGGAGGAACCCTGGGTATCGCCCGGGATGTGACCGGCCGCGAAGATGCCTTGGGTGAATTGGATCGCCACACCGAAGCCCATGCCAGCGTGATGGATCGCCTGCCGTCGGCGATCGCGATTTTTGGCCCCGATAAACGCCTGAGTTTTTTCAACGAAGCTTTTTTCCGCCTGTGGGGGCTGGATGAAGATTGGCTGGAACAGCATCCCAGCCACGGCGAAGTTCTTGAAGTTTTGCGGGAATCCAGACGCCTGCCGGAACAGGCAAATTTCCCGGCGTTCAAAGCCCAGGTGTTGGAGCAATACACGTCGGTCATCGAAGCGATCGAAGAACAACTGCATCTTCCCGACGGCCGAACTTTGCGGGTGGTCACCGCCCCCCATACGTTGGGCGGATTGTTATTCATTTACGAAGACGTTTCGGATCGATTGGATTTGGAGCGATCGCGCAATACCTTGGCGGCCGTTCAATTGGCGACCTTGGATCATTTGTTCGAAGGGGTCGCCGTGTTCGGCAGCGACGGACGCTTGCAACTTTCCAATTCTGGCTATGCAAAAATTTGGGGACTAGACCCAAAATTTTTGGCGACCGAGCCCCACGTGGCTGATTTGGTGGATCGGTGCCGGGATAAGTTCCCGATCACCGGGGATACCGATTGGCCGACCCTGAAAACCAGAGTGGTGGATCGCACGCTGGATCGCACCGCGCGGTCGGCGCGCCTGGAACGCCCGGACGGGACGGTGGTGGATTACGCATCGGTGCCTTTGCCCGATGGCAACACCCTGTACACATATTTCGATGTTAGTGACAGCACGCGGATCGAACGGGCGTTGCGCGATCGCGCCGAAGCGTTGGAAGCCGCCGATCGGCTGAAGACCGAATTCTTGGCCAGCGTCAGTTACGAATTACGCACGCCGTTGAATGCGATCATCGGATTTACAGAAATTTTAGGGAACGAATATTTCGGCAAAATGAACGACCGGCAATCTGAATACGTTGTCGACGTGCTGGGGTCATCCCACCAATTGCTGGCGCTGATTAATGACATCCTTGATCTGGCCACTATCGAAGCCGGGCAAATGTCGTTGTCGTTCGAAAAAATTGATGTGCAAGACATGCTGAGCGCCGTAGTGAAATTATCGGGACGGCGGGCGGAGCAACGTGAATTAACGTTGGATTTGAATTGCCCCGACGACATCGGAACGTTCGATGCGGACGGCAATCGCATCAAACAGGTGCTGTTCAATCTGGTGAACAATTCCATCACTTTCACACCAAGGGGCCGGGTGGTTACCATTTCGGCCATGCGCGAAGGTGATGAAATCGCCCTGACCGTGGCGGATTCCGGCGAAGGCATCCCTGCCGGGGATCAGCGCGCGGTGTTTGAAAAGTTCCGCCGCAGCTTGGACAGCCGCAAATCAGGTGCCGGCCTGGGTCTTTCCCTGGTGAAAAGCTTTGTCGAATTGCACGGCGGCCATGTGGAATTAGACTCGGTGCGTGGTGCCGGCACTCGTGTGACCTGTTGGCTGCCCATCAGCCAGCCCGCCGCCCACCGCGTCGCGGTCGACACCTAATTTTGCCGTTCAGATTCACGTGGCTTGCGCCACGATCTGCACTAACTCCCCGGCACACCCTTGGCGGTGGAGTATTCGAAATGCAGTTCATGGTCCGGATTGATCAGCGGGTGAATCGCATGGGCGGCCATGGCGGCTTCGGAAAACCCGGTCAAAATCAGCTTTAGTTTTCCGGGGTATGTGGCGATATCGCCAATTGCGAACACCCCGGGCAGATTGGTGGCGCAGGATTCTTGGCGCACCACGATGTGATTGTGATCCAAATCCAGACCCCAATCACCGATGGGCCCCAAATTGTTGGCCAATCCAAAGAACGCCAACAGCACATCGGCGGGCAGCTCTTTTTCATCACCATCCAACGTAGATGCGGTCACGGATTGCAAAAGGCCGCCGTCCCCTTGCAATGATTTCAGCTGGTACGGAATGACCATATCCAATCGGCCAGCGTCAGCCGCTTCGTGCATTTTGCGGACGCTTTCCGGGGCGGCGCGAAATTTGTCCCGCCGGTGCACAACGGAAATGTGGTCGGCAACGCCATCCAAAGCCAGTGCCCAATCAACGGCGGAATCGCCGCCACCTGCAATAACCACGCGTTTTCCGGCCAGGTCGCTTTTCCGCCGCACCACGTAAAACAGGCTTTCACCTTCGAAATTTTCTGCGCCGTCTAAGGGCAGTCGCACCGGGCCAATGGCACCGTTGCCGGCCGCGATAATCACCGCCTTGGCAGAAATTTCGCCGCCGCCACCCAGGCCGACGCGCCAACCGGGATTGGCTTCGTTGTCTGGGTCTATGGGCTCCAATCGCAACACCGGATGGCCCAGGTGATAGTGCGGATGAAAGGGCGCGGCTTGGGCCAACAACTGGTCGATCATTTCGATGGATTCGATGTTCGGGTGCGCGGGAATGTCGAAAATCGGCTTTTCCGGGTACAAGGCCGCGCATTGGCCCCCGGCAACGTCCAAGACATCCACCACATGGGTTTCGAACCCCAACATGCCACACTGAAACACTGCGAACAGGCCAATGGGGCCGGCGCCAATGATGACAACATCGGTTGAACCGCTCGCGACGTCGGAACTTTTGTTCATCGGAATCTACCAAAAACTTCTGGGCACCAAAACGGCCCATAGAATGGCGGGGGATGATGCGCTTCGCAAGAAGACTCCGCCGTGGGCAGGGGATTATTTTCCACACAGCCGGTCAGGGTTGTGGGGGGCAATTCTGGGGATTAAAACCGCTTGATGGGTGTGAAAACGGATTCCGCGAATCGATCTGAAATCGAAATTGCTGATCTTGGCGATTTGGCTGAGTTTGCCGCCGCCGTTTCGGCACAAACCCGGCCAGGGCACATGATCGGCTTGTCCGGCCCCCTGGGGGTGGGGAAATCCGAATTCGCCCGGGCATTGATCACGGGCCGGGCCAAGGCCATGGGCGTGGAGCCCCCGCGCGAAGTCCCCAGCCCCACGTTCACCTTGGTGCAACCTTACCAATTGGGGTCAGAAGCCCTGTCGCACTTTGATCTATTTCGGCTAAATGGCCCCAATGACGTGCTCGAATTGGGGTTCGATGATGCCCTGGAGGCAGGACCGGTGTTGGTAGAATGGCCCGATCGGTTGGCGCACCTGGTTCCGGAAAACCGCCTGGACCTTACATTTGCCTTTGGTGAGCAAGCCAGTGCCCGAACGGTCACATTGGTGGGCCATGGGGACTGGGTCGGTCGCACCGAAGCCGTGCTCGCTAACTTCAACCGTTAAGGGTAAAACAAAGCATGGCCGCACGGGTTTTTAACATACCCACCGGCATCCCCTTCGCTGATGCTTTGGCGGCGGGGTTGCTGCACCGCCACGGTGGCGATCCCGATGCCTTGGGTCGGGTGACCGTTCTGTTGCCCACCCGCCGGGCCTGTCGCAGCCTGCGCGAAGCCTTTCTGCGGGTCCATTCGGGAGCCCTGATGTTGCCTCTGCTGCGGCCTTTGGGGGATGTGGAAGAAGACGCCCTGGCGATATCCGGCACAGGGGATTATTGGCAAGGTGACGCCAACCAGGCCCTGGATATGCCCCCTGCCATCACCCCCTTGCGCCGCCAAATGATGCTGGCTCGCCTGGTTATGCAGAATGAAGTTGGGATGGTCCCGGATCGGGCGCTGTTTTTGGCGTCGGAGCTTGGAACCCTGTTGGACTTGATGCAGACCGAAGAAATTGGCTTCGAAGCCTTGGCAGACATTGTCCCCGCCAATCTTGCTGAGCATTGGCAAAAGACCCTGAAATTTATGGAGCTGGTCACTGAGAATTGGCCGGAAATTTTGGCCGAGGACGGGTCTTTGGACCCGGCCGAACGGCGCAAATTGTTGATGAAGGCCCAGGCCGACCATTGGCGTGCCACGCCGCCGTCTGATCCTGTTTACGCCGCCGGTTCCACTGGTACAGTCCCGGCGACGGCGGAATTGATGGCGGTCATCGGCGATCTAGCGAATGGCGCAATTGTTCTGCCTGGGCTGGATGTGGCCATGGAACCACAGGCCTGGGACGCCATCGAGGCCACCCATCCCCAGGCGACGATGAAGCATTTGATTGGCCGCCTGGGTGTTGATCGCCATGACGTAGGGGAATGGGAACACCCCCTGGAGGGGCCACAGAATCGTGCGGAGACGGCGGATCGGGTTGCTCTTGTGGCCCAGGCCTTGCGCCCGGCGGCGGCGTGGCAAGCGCCAAAGCCCGATGGTCAAAATGAGACCGGCGGTGCACAAATATCCGGCCTTCATTACATGGAATGTGCCGGCCCGGAATACGAAGCTCGGGCCATTGCCGTGGTGTTGCGGGAAGCCTTGGAGACCCCCAAACGCACAGCAGCCCTGGTGACACCGGATCGGGATTTGGCTCGGCGAGTGGCCGCAGAGCTCACCCGGTGGGGCCTAAAAATTGACGATTCTGCTGGTGTACCCTTGGCCCAAACCCCGGTGGGCTCATTTTTGCGCCTGACGGCGGATATGATCGTCCAGCAGATCGCGCCGGTGCCCTTGCTGGCGGCTTTGAAGCATCCCTTGGCCTGTGGCGGGACCGATGGCGGTACTTTCCGTGCCCAGGTCCGCCGGTTGGAACGCGCAGTACTGCGGGGCACCCGGCCGACTCCGGGATTCGATGGCTTGGACCGGGCGCTGAAATCCCTGAAAAAGCCGCGCCCAGATTTGCGGGATTGGTTGAAACCCATCGCCGCCGCAGGGGCTGACTTCGAATCGGAAATCGCCAAAAAGGGTGATGGGGATTTAGCCAAATTGGTCCGTGCCCATGTGCAGTTCGCTGAATTCCTAGCCGGAACCGAGGTATTGCCCGGGGATCAACGGCTTTGGGCACACGGTGATGGCGAGGCGGCGTCTGCCTGGGTGTCCGAAGTGTTGGCAGCGGCGGGTGCAGCCCCAAACATCGACGGCCGGCACTATCCAATGGTGTTGGATGCGCTGATGGCGGGGTCCGTCGTGCGTCCGGCCTATGGGCGGCATCCGCGCCTGCATATTTGGGGAACCTTGGAAGCCCGCCTGCAACAAGCCGACGTGTTGGTGTTGGGTGGCTTGAATGAAGGCACATGGCCGATGGAGCCAAGGCCAGACCCATGGCTTTCGCGACCCATGCGCGCTGACGCTGGCCTGCCATTGCCGGAACAACGGGTCGGGTTGGCGGCCCATGATTTTGTCCAGGCGATTTCGGCACCCGTGGCCGTGCTGACCCGGGCCACGAAAGTTGGTGGCCAGCCCACGGTGCCATCCCGCTGGCTTGAACGATTGCGGGCGACCATGAACGGCCAGGGTCTCCGATTTGCCCCATCCCCGTGGCTGGCCTGGCAGGAAGAATTGGATGGTGTTGGCGTGCCGCAACCGATTGCCCCGCCGGAGCCCAAGCCGCCCTTGGATGCCCGACCCAGAAAATTATCGGCCACCCAAATCGAAACCTGGGTGCGCGATCCCTATGGAATTTACGCCCGACACATTCTTGGGCTGCGGGCTTTGGACGCCATTGATGAAGACCCCGGAGCCGCCGACCGGGGCACAATCATTCACCAAGCCCTGGACGCATTCATCACAATGTTCCCTGACGGCATTCCGGATGATGCGGTCGATTCCCTAATTGAGCTTGGCAAAAACGCATTTGGTGACTTGTTGGAAAACCCCGGCATTTGGGCGTTTTGGTGGCCGCGGTTTGAACGGGTGGCGGAATGGTTTGTCGCCCATGAACGGGTTAGGCGATTAGAGGCGAAAATCGTCGGCAGCGAAGTGAAGGGCATTTTGGACCTTTCCGCGCCAGCCGGGACATTTCGCCTGACCGCCGTTGCCGACCGCATCGAGAAACTGGATGACGGCACCCTGGCCGTCGTCGACTACAAAACCGGATCCGCGCCAAAAAAACAGGAAATCGAAAGCGGCTTTTCGCCCCAGCTTTCCGTGGAGGCGGTGATCGCCGAGGCGGGCGGGTTCGAAAATATCGATGCCGCCAAGACCAGTGAATTCGCCATCTGGAAGCTCACAGGTGGCAAGGACGCGGGCGAGGTGATTGGCTTCAAACAACTTGATGTGCCCGTCGCCGTGGAAAAGACGCGCACCGGGCTTCGTGGGTTCATCGCCGCATTCGACGACCCCACCATGGCCTATCGATCGCGCCCCCGGCCGGACAGCGCTCCACGCTTTTCTGATTACGAGCATTTGGCGCGGATTAAAGAATGGTCGGCTGGCGGAGGGGACGATTAGGCCATGAGTTCCGCCGTCACCAGCGCGCCAACATTTGGCCAAAGCTCTGCCGCTGATCCGGCGGCGTCTGCCTGGGTTACGGCGTCCGCTGGGGCCGGCAAAACCCGGGTGCTGACCGATCGCGTCCTGCGCCTGCTGCTGGCGGGCACTCCGCCCGGAAAAATTCTGTGCCTGACGTTTACCAAGGCATCGGCGGCGGAAATGCGATTACGCATTACCAATCGTTTGGGCGAATGGGCGGTGATGGATGAAGCCTCGCTGACGGAAGACCTGCGCACGCTGATGATGGTTGGTGCCGGGGAACCTCCGCCCAAGGAAACCGTGACCCACGCCCGGCGTTTGTTTGCAGCCGTGTTGGATGTGCCCGGTGGCTTAAAGGTTCAGACCATCCATGGTTTCTGCGAATCGTTGTTGGCACGGTTTCCTTTGGAAATTGATCTGACCTCGCATTTCAAAGTTGCAGAAGAAGCCCTAGCGGATGAATTTCTTCGCGCAGCGAGGGACCAGGTTTTACGCAAGGTTCGCGAAAACCCGGATCGCACCGCCGCACTGACCGGCCTTACCAGCCGCCTCAACGAAGATCAGTTTTCCGATGTGATGAAGAAACTGGCGGGGGATCGGGCGCGCCTTGATCGTTTGTTGAACGATGCGCTGGAGTCCATCAACGCCCGCACCCGGGACATGCTTGACGTCGCGCCCGGGGAAACGGCGCAATCCATAACTGAGGATGCTGGGTTAGACGATGCGTTTGATCGCCCCGGGCTGTTGGAGACGGTCCAGGCACTGGCCGAGGGCACAAAGACTGACGTCGAACGATCCCAAGCGATCGGAGCCTGGTTGGAAACGGATCCACAAGACCGCCCCGGCGTTTTCGCCAAATTTCGGGCAGCGTTTCTAACAGCGGGCGGGACGATTCGAGCGCGACTGGCAACAAACAAAGTGCAGGAAAAATACCCGAATATCGAAAACGTCTTGCGGGTTGAAGCCGATCGATTGGAATCGATCTCCCAGCGCATGCGTGCCGCAGATGTGGCCCAGGGGTCTGCGGCTCTGCTCACCATCGGCAAAGATTTGCATGACCGTTACGAGCAAGAAAAAGCGCGCCACGCAGTGCTGGATTTCGATGATCTAATTTTGCGATCTCGAACGCTTTTGACCCAGCCTGGGATCGGCCCTTGGGTGCTCTATAAATTGGATGGCGGCATCGACCATATTTTGATCGACGAAGCCCAAGACACCAGCCCCGAACAATGGGATTTGATCACCGCCATCGCCCAGGAATTTTTCTCCGGCGCTGGTGCCCAAGAAACCAATCGCACGGTGTTCGCAGTTGGCGACGCCAAGCAATCCATCTACGCATTCCGCCAAGCCGATCCTGGTGGATTTGCTCGGCAGCGGGAAAATTTCAAGAACCAGGTGTTGGCGGTAGGAAAAGATTGGCGGCCAACCGAGCTTTCTCAGTCGTTCCGTTCCACTGCCCCGGTTTTGGCTGCGGTTGATGCGATCTTTGCCCAGCCTCCCGCAAATAACGGTTTGCTGATTGCGGAAGACAAAGTTGGCCACATTGTCACCCGCGCGGGCCAAGGGGGATATGTCGAGCTGTGGCCGGTGGAACCCGCCCATGTGGATGATGATGCCGATGCCTGGGTGCCGCCCCGGGACCAGCGCCATTCGTCCAGTGCCTCGGCGACGCTGGCGGCCCGCATTGCGAAAACGGTGCATGGGTGGATCGGGTCCGAGCTGCTGCCAACCCGAAATCGCACCGTGCGTGCAGGGGACGTGTTGATTCTGGTGCGCCGCCGCACAACGCAGTTTGTCCAAGAATTATCCCGGGCGCTAAAGGCTCTGGATGTGCCCGTCGCCGGGTCTGATCGCATGGTGTTGTCGGAACAATTGCCGGTGATGGATTTGATGGCCCTGGGCCGATTTGTGTTGTTGCCCGAAGACGATCTGAATTTGGCGGTGGTCCTGAAAGGCCCGTTTGTTGGCCTGGCAGAAGACGCGCTGTTCGACTTGGCCCATGGTCGGGCGAAAACGGTTTGGGGAGAATTGCGGGCAAAGGCAGACCAACGGGACGATTTTGGCAAAGCGTTTGAAATTTTGTCGGAGCTTTTGGGACAAGCCGACACCATGCCGCCGTACCAATTTTTCGCTGAATTTTTGGCGGCGGGCGGGCGCAGGCAAATTGTCCAGCGCTTAGGCGCGGAAGCCAACGACCCCATCGACGAATTGTTAGCCGCTGCCCTGGAATTCGAGCGCACCCATGCAGCGTCCTTGCAAGGGTTCCTGCATTGGCTGGACTTTACCGGCACCGACATCAAGCGCGATTTGGAAGCAGCGCGGAACGAAGTGCGGATCATGACCATTCACGGCGCCAAGGGATTGCAGGCACCGATGGTCATCTTGCCCGACACATGCGCCATCCCGGTCAAACGTGATCCTGTCTTGTGGGCCGATGACGGCACATCAATGGTGCTGCGGCCCGGCAAGGACAGCGCCGACGCCTATACGTTGGATTTGATGGAAGCGGCCGACCGACGGCAAATGGAGGAATATAATCGTCTGCTTTATGTGGCCTTGACCCGTGCCGAAGATCGCCTTGTGGTTTGCGGCTGGGACACCAAGACCAAGCGCCCGGAAAACTGTTGGTACACTTTGATTGAAAGCGGGCTTGAAACCTTGGCGGATGGGGAGGATTTACCAGGCGATGTCCGCCGTTGGTCCCAAGCCCAGACCGCTGACCCCGATATGGATCGCGGCGATACTGTCAGCAAGGAAGTCGCCGCCCCCGCCCCCGATTGGCTGGGAACATCCCTGGCCCCGGACGAACCTGATCCGCCCAGGCCTTTGGCACCGTCCCGCCCCGACGGCGAAGAACCCCCCGCATTGTCGCCTCTGTCCCACGGGACTGGTGCCCAGGTCGGGGCTGGCCTGCGCCGAGGCGTGTTGATTCACCGCATGCTGCAATTGTTGGCCGATGTGCCCGATGATCGTCGCGATGGGGCGGCGGCGAAATTCATTGCCGGGGCCCGGGGTTTAGGATTCGGTGCCACGGCAACAGAAGAAATGGTGGCGACCACATTGGCGGTGTTGCGGGACCCAGGCTTTTCCGAGGTTTTCGGGCCGGGCAGTCGCGCCGAAGTGTCCGTGGCCGGGTCGGTGGGCGGCACAGTCATATCCGGGCAAATCGACCGTTTGGTGGTCACGGATCACGAAATCCTGATTGTCGATTTTAAAACCCATCGCCCGGCCCCGGCGGATGAGACCGCTGTCCCCGCCATCTACCTGCGACAAATGGCGGCATACCGCGGCGCAATCCAGCAAATCTATCCAGGGATTCCGGTGCGCTGCGCCTTGTTGTGGACCGATGGCCCGCGGCTGATGCCTCTGGCAATGCAGGCCTTGGATGCCGCCGCGCCTTGACGCGAAGGGTGGCCGTGCTAATCTTTTAGTCAACCCTTGCCTCCGTGTTCGTGCTGCCCAGCCCCTGTTCGGGGCTATTCGGTCGACCCTGGAGGCTTTCGATTGATTGGAGTAATTGGCAATGAGCATGACCCACATCAGTGATGAGTCTTTCGAAGCAGATGTCCTGGGATCCGGGACACCTGTTTTGGTGGATTATTGGGCTGAATGGTGCGGTCCTTGCCTGCAAATCGGCCCGGCGTTGGAAGAAATCGCCGCTGAAATGGACGGGCAGGTGACCATCGCCAAATTGAATATCGACGACAATCCGTTGACCGCCACCAAGTTTGGCGTGCGCGGAATCCCAACTTTGATGTTGTTCAAAGACGGCCAGGTGGCGGCGACCAAGGTCGGCGCTGTGCCCAAGGGCAAAATCGTCGAATGGATTGAATCGGTGCTTTAACGCACCTCGAAGCCGTCTGCGGACAAGGCAGTCCCGGCTAAAAAAAGCGATCCACAAATTAAAACCCGGGGCATGACACCGCTCCGGGTTTTTGCGATTTGATCCAGGGCGTCCTCCAGACTGTCTTTGATGCCCATGGTTAGCCCGGCGTCCGATGCCATGGAGGCCAACGCGGCGGGGGCAAGACTGGCCGGTTCCCCGGCCACCGGTATCGCCACCATGGCCTCGGCATCTGGGGCCAGTGCGGCCAAAAAATCCCCGGCATTTTTGGTTTCCAACATGCCGACAACCAAGATCAGCGGCTTAGGCGCAGTGGCGGCCCAATCCCGGGCAGTGGCAGCAAGGGCGCGTGCAGCGGCTGGGTTGTGCCCGCCGTCCAACCATAGTTCCGAACCGTCGGCCAGGCGGGCCGCCAAGGTACCATCAAGCCGTTGCAAACGACCCGGCCAATTTGCCCCCAACAGGCCGCGGGCCATAGCGCCGCCGTCCACGGCCAAGTCAGGCAAGTGAGCCAAGCAAGCCACGGCCACCCCGGCATTTTGAATTTGATGGCTGCCGATCAAGGCGGGCCTGGGCAGGGTGTGGGTGGCATTGCCCACGGAAACGGTCATAGCCGACGGGCCATCGGCCACGGCTGTCCAATCCGGCCCACACAGGGCCAGGGGCGCGCCTATTTTCGCCGCGCGGTCTTGGATGACATCAAGAGCCTGGGGATCCTGGGGGGCGATGACGGCTTGGACCCCTGGTTTCAAAATTCCCGCTTTTTCCCCGGCAATGCCCGCCAAATCCGGCCCCAAAAACCCCACATGATCCACCGAGACCGGGGTGATCACCGTCAAAGCCGGATCACGGATGGTGTTGGTGGCGTCCAATCGCCCACCCAAGCCCACCTCCAAGATCAGCACGTCGGCTGGGGCCCGTGAAAACGCCAGGAATGCCGCTGCTGTTGTCACCTCGAAAAAGGTAATGGGGGCGTCGCCGTTGGCGGCCTCACATTCGTCCAGAATGTCGGCCAGGGCGTCTTCGTCGATGAACGCAGAAATTCCCGGCCCAGTGGCCAGACGGATGCGTTCGTGAAATTTCACTAGGTGGGGAGACGTGTATGTGTGCACCCGGTGGCCTGCGGCCTCTAACATGGCCCGCAACAAAGCGATCACCGATCCCTTGCCGTTGGTGCCAGCCACATGGATGACGGGGGGAAGTTTGGTTTCCGGATTCCCTAATCGATCCAGCAGGGCTTCAATTCGGCCCAGGGACAGATCGATCTTTTTGGGGTGCAGCTGGCCCAGGCGGGCCAGAATTGCGTCACTCGGCAGCGCGTTTTAATCCCATGTTTTCGTTGGATACCGGGGTGCCTTCGGTCGGCGATACCTCTACCCAACCATCTTCGGTTTCCACCTCCACCGTCACCGGCAGTTCTGGAATTTCCAATTGCTCGCCGCCTTCTGACGTGGCCACTGACCGGGGCTGGTTACGCAGCAATTTCATCAGCCGGACCAAGGTGTCGCGCATTTGGCTGCGGTGCACCACCATGTCAATCATGCCGTGCTCCAACAGGTATTCTGCGCGCTGAAAGCCTTCGGGCAATTTTTCTTTGATGGTGTTTTCAATCACCCGGGGACCGGCGAATCCCACCAAGGCCTTTGGCTCGGCGATGGCGATATCCCCCAACATGGCATAGGACGCGGTGACGCCGCCGGTTGTCGGGTCGGTCAGCACCACGAAATATGGCAGCCCGGCTTCGCGCACCTGGGCAACCGCCACGGTGGTTCGCGGCATCTGCATCAATGACAAAATGCCTTCTTGCATGCGGGCGCCACCCGCCGCAGTGAACACCACCAAGGCGGCGTTCCGTTCCACCGCTTCGCGCGCGGCGGTCAGCATGGCTTCGCCCCCGGCCAGGCCCAAGGACCCACCCATGAACGAAAAATTCTGCACTTCCACGACCACATCAAGGCCGCCCATTTTGCCAACGGCGACGCGCACTTCTTCGTTGTCGCCGGTCTTGGCGCGGTTATCCTTCAGGCGGTCCGCATACTTTTTGGAATCCTTAAATTTAAGGGGGTCTTGAACCACCTCGGGCAGGGGGATGGTTTCATAGTCTCCATCGTCGAACAGATTGCTCAGGCGTTGTTCCGGGGTGATGCGCATGTGGTGATCGCAATGGGGGCAAACGTGCTGGTTCGCCGCCAGATCCCGGTGGAACAACATTTTTTCGCAACTGGGGCACTTGTGCCAAAGATTTTCGGGCACGTCCCGTTTCGAAACGAGACTGCGGATCTTGGGTCGGACAAAATTGGTCAACCAATTCATGCTGGGATTTCGAGCCTCAAAATTGGGATTAGACGATCATGCACCATTTTTAGTCCCACGTGAATCACAACTGGTTTCTGATTATTTTGTCGGTTCTTTCGGCACGGCGCACACCGGCGGCCAGATTTGCGGTCACGGTCTTTGCCGCTTCGACCACCTTGGCTGTGCCACCGGGGGCGGCCTCGGCAATGGCGTCAATTAAGGCGGACCCCACCACGGCGGCATCGGCAACGCCGGCGATGGCTTCGGCCTGTTCCGGGGTGCGAATACCGAACCCTACGGCGATGGGTAAATCGGTGCTTGCCCGGAATCTTTTAACCTGGGCGTCCACCGCTGATGCGTCCACGGAACCGACCCCGGTGATGCCCGCCATGGACACGTAATACAAAAATCCCGATGTGTTTGCCAAAACTTGGGGCAGCCGTTGATCGTCGGTGGTCGGTGTCGCCAACCGCACAAAGCTTAATCCGCTGGCCATGGTTGGCAGGCACAGAACATCGTCTTCTTCCGGCGGCACATCCACAATGATCAGCCCATCGACTCCGGCGATCTTGGCGTCTTCCAAGAACGGCTCGACCCCATAGGCATGGATGGGATTGAAATAGCCCATCAGGATCACCGGGGTTTCCGTGTCGTGTTCGCGAAAAGTGGCGACCATGGCCAGAGTTTTTTTCAAGGTAATGCCCGATGCCAAAGCCCGCAGATTGGCGCGCTGGATGGCTGGGCCGTCGGCCATGGGATCGGTAAAGGCCATGCCCAATTCGATCACGTCGGCACCGGCTTCCGGCAGGGCCCGTAAAATTTCGGCCGAGGCTTCCGGGCTTGGGTCGCCAGCGGTGACAAAGGTCACCAGCGCGGCCCGGCCCTCTTTTTTTAGGGCCGCGAACCGCGCATCAATGCGGGCGGTGCCGCCAACCACGGTCATATTTTGACCCCCAGGGCATCGGCCACCGTGAAGATGTCTTTGTCGCCCCTGCCACACAAATTCATCAACAAGATGTGGTCACTGGATTGCTTCGGCGCAAGTTTGGCCACATAGGCCAACGCATGAGACGGCTCCAATGCCGGGATAATGCCTTCCATTTTGGCGCACAGCTGAAAGGCGTCCAGGGCTTCGGAATCGGTGATCGATACATAGTTCACGCGGCCCATGTCATGGAGCCAGGAATGTTCCGGGCCAATGCCGGGGTAATCCAAGCCCGCCGAAATGGAATGGGCCTCGGCAATTTGGCCGTCATCGTCTTGCAGCAAATAGGTGCGATTGCCGTGTAACACCCCGGGTCGCCCCGCGGTCAGTGACGCCGCATGCTCGCCGGTTTCGATTCCGTGGCCAGCGGCTTCGACCCCGTAAATGTCGATGGCGTCGTCGTCCAAGAATTCGTGGAACAAACCCATGGCGTTCGACCCGCCGCCGATGCAGGCCACCAAGCTGTCGGGTGCCCGGCCTTCGGCTTCCATCATTTGGCCGCGGGCTTCGCGTCCGATCACCGACTGGAATTCCCGCACCATGGCCGGGTACGGGTGGGGCCCGGCGACGGTGCCGATGATGTAGAACGTGTCGTCCACATTGGTCACCCAGTCACGCAAGGCTTCGTTCATGGCGTCCTTCAGGGTTTTCGACCCGGACGTCACCGATCGCACCTCGGCCCCCAGCAATTTCATGCGGAACACGTTGGGCTGTTGGCGGGCAATGTCGACCTCGCCCATGTAAATGGTGCAGGGCAGACCGAACAACGCCGCGACGGTGGCGGTGGCGACGCCGTGCTGGCCCGCGCCGGTCTCGGCGATGATGCGGGTGCGGCCCATGCGCACGGCCAACAAAATCTGGCCGATGCAATTGTTGATTTTGTGGGCGCCGGTGTGGTTCAGCTCGTCGCGTTTGAAATAAATCTTCGCGCCGCCGAAATGTTTGGTCAGGCGTTCGGCAAAATACAGGGGGCTTGGGCGGCCGATGTAATGGGTGTTCAGGTGCTCGATTTCGGCCTGGAATTCCGGGTCGGCTTTGGCTTTTTCGTATTCTTGTTCCAATTCCAAAATCAGCGGCATCAAGGTTTCGGCAACGAAACGCCCGCCGAAATCCCCGTAATGGCCATCCGCGTCAGGGCCACCCCGAAAGGTGTTTGGTTTGTCTGCTAGACCCATAGTCGCCGCAATCCTTAAATCCCGTTCGTTGCCGCCAAAAACGCCGAAATTTTGGCGGGATTTTTCACCCCTGGTTTGTCCTCTACACCCGACGAAACGTCGACGACCGTGGCCCCAGATACGGTCGCTGCGGCGCTGACGTTTTCTGGCGTTAGACCTCCGGACAGCATCCACGGGCGCGAAAAGCGTGCGCCTGCCAAAAGCGTCCAGTCAAAGGCCAGCGCATTCCCGCCGGGAAGCGCAGAAGCCATGGTTTTAGGGGGTTTGGCGTCGAACAGCAACCAATCCGATACGGATTCGAACGCCGCTACGGCCGCCAAGTCATCCGCCCCGGCGACCTTGATCGCCTTCATCACGTCGACACCAAATTTGCGGCGGATTTCCGCCACCCGTTGCGGGGTTTCATGGCCGTGTAATTGGATCATATCCAGGGGCGTAGCGGCCAAAATTTCCTTCAGGTCGGCGTCGGACGGATCAACGACCACGCCGACTTTTTTGATGGAATTGGGGACCAATGCGGCCAGATCCGCGGCTTGCACGGGGGACACGTTGCGGGGGGATTTTTGAAAAAACACCAGCCCCATAAACGCTGCGCCGCCGTCGATGACCGCCTGGGCGGCATCGGGTGAATTGACGCCGCAAATTTTGGCGGCAAGGGGCATGGGTTAAGCCTCGGCTTGGGCCGCGTGGACGATGGCCGACGCCGCCGCCACCGGGTCATCGGCTTGGGTGATGGGTCGCCCCACCACCAAAATGTCGGCACCCAATGCCATGGCTTCTCCCGGACCCATGGCGCGCTTTTGGTCCCCCATGGCAGCGCCCTGGGGGCGGATACCCGGCACCACCAAGGTAAAGTCCGGCCCCAAGTCGGCGCGTAGAACCGCGATTTCGTGGGGGGAGCACACAGCCCCCTGGCAGCCCGCCTGTTGGGCCAAGGCCGCCAACCGGCGCACGGAGTCTGCTGGCCCGTCGCGCATACCCACGGCGTCAAGATCTCCATCGTCCAGGCTGGTCAGGATTGTCACGGCAATGATTTCAGGTGAAGGAGCCGATTCCGCCGCGGCGGTCACCGCCGCCCGCATCATGTCCGCGCCGCCCTGAGCGTGAACCGTGATCAAATCCGGTTCCATGATCGCGCACGATGTTACGGCGTGGCCCACGGTGTTGGGGATGTCGTGCAGTTTCAGGTCCAAGAAAAGCGGCATACCGGCGCGCACTTGGCGCACACCCACCGGGCCCCGGGCCGCGAAGAATTCCAAGCCCAGCTTCAGGCCGCCGATCACCCCGCGCAATCGCGATGTCAGGGTCGTGGCGCGGCCAAGTTCCGCCGTATCGATCGCGCAAAAGATCGGATTGGATGGGGCGTCAGCCACCCGGTCTGCCCTGAATCTGGTGCAGGTCGGTTTGGGCCTCCGGGACACCGTTCAGGGCAATGGATGCGGCTTGGGCGCGCACTTGCTCCATTTCGCCCTCCAGGCCCTGGACTTGGCGGTTCAGGGCCCGGGCTTGGCGCCGCCATTTACCTTGGCGCATCCACGCTGCCACCCCGCCGACGATCAGGCCGATCAAAATCGCCCCCAGAACCCAAACGAACAAGGGCAAGGTGACGGTGAAGGGAATGGGATCGAAATCCAGGGTCGTGGCGTCGCGGTTGTTGACGGCGAAAAACGCCGAGAAAACCGCCAGCGGCAAAACCACCAGCCAAAAAATCAGGCGCACAGGGGGCCTTTCAGTTGGATAGGGTCAAATGGCGGAAGCGCTGCCACCTAGCTTTGGGGCGGGATTTGGCCGTTCAGCCGTTGGCGCAGCTCTTTGCCGGTCTTGAAAAATGGCACGTGTTTTTCGGCAACGTGCACGGCTTCGCCCGTCCGTGGATTGCGGGCCTGGCGGGCCGCCCGGCGTTTGACGGAATAGGCACCGAACCCGCGCAATTCCACCCGGTCGCCACGGGCCAGCGCCCTAGAAACTTCTTCGAAAATTGTCGAAACAATGCGTTCGATGTCGCGCTGATACAAATGCGGATTTTGTTCCGCCAACCGCGCGATCAGTTCTGATTTTACCATGTGCCGCGGCTCCGGCTTCTGCGCCCACCAAATCGGTGCACCGACCGACTTGGAAACGTTCTTTTCGGTAAGGGCAAGCCCCACCGAATTTCCACTAATTCAGCGCGTCAGGGTGCCAGACCGAAACTAGGCCGTCAAGCCTAAGTGTTTCAGGCAACAACGTTTTTCGCCCCAGAGACAACAATGACACTCCAAGTGAAACGTGGCGTTCGCGGTCCATTTGCACGGTCGGCAAATCCCGGTCGATGCCACGGGTCGTCTGCAGCCAATCCCGCGCTTCTTCGACGCCGCCAATGGCGTCCACCAGATTGTTGGCGATGGCTTGGCGGCCGGTAAACACCCGGCCATCGGCCAGTTGCAGCGCCTCCAAGGGGGTCAGCTCTCGGCGCTCGGTCAGGAGATCCACGAACCATCGGTACATGTCGTCGACCACGGCTTGGGTGGCTGCCCGGGCCTCGGGTGTTAACGGCTCTAACGGCGACGGCGTGGCTTTCAGGGGTGAGCTTTTGATGGTTTCTGCCGATATTCCCAACAATTCCAAAAACTGCGTGACATCGGCGGTTTGGATCAGCACGCCGATCGAACCGGTCACCGAGCTTCGCCGGGCGATGATGTAGTCAGCCCCCAGGGCGACCAAATAACCCGCCGACGTTCCCATGTTGCCGATGACCGCCACAACGGGCTTGGTTTCGGCGATGTCGCGGATGGCCAAATAGAGTTCTTCGCCGGCGACCACCGTACCGCCGGGGCTGTCGATATGAACGATCAAGGCCTGAATGTCGGGGTCTTGGGCGACCACAGCCAAATCTTCCATCAACAGGGGATCGCCGACCATCACCCCGGAAATATTGACCTGGGCCACATAGGACCTGGGGGCCAAGGCACCTGACTGGACCGTCAGGATGGCGGCGATCCCCAGAAAGGCAAGGATGGTCGCCAGTCGCCATACCACCAGCTGGCGCTTTGTGCGTCGGCGATCAACGATGGCGTCGGCATCCAAGGTCATGGTCTGGGGGCCGCCCTTGTAAGGACCGGAGGGATCGGTGACGACCCCTCCAAAGCCCTAGTCACTGTCCGTCGCGTCAGCGGGTTTGTCGTCCGCATCGGCCTTTTTAGCGGTCTTCTTGGCGGCTGCCTTTTTCGGAGCCGCTTTTTTGGCTGCGGCTTTTTTAGGCTTTTCTTCTGCGGCCGCTGCTTCGTCGTCGTCCCCGCCTTCGGCTTTTTTGGCTGCCGCTTTCTTCGGCGCAGCTTTCTTGGCGACTTTTTTCTTACCGTCACCGTCACCGCCGTCGTCGGCAGCAGCATCGCCGTCATCGCCTGCTGGTTGGTCACCCCGGGCTTTCATGGCGGCACCCAAAATATCGCCCAGGCTGGCGCCAGAATCCGACGACCCGTACTGGGCCAAGGCTTCCTTTTCCGTGGCGATTTCAAGGGTCTTGATCGACAGGGTTACCTTGCGGGAGGCGGCGTCGATGGTGGAAATCTTGGCATCCACCTTGTCGCCCACGGCAAAGCGGTCAGGCCGCTGTTCCCCACGATCCCGGGCCAAATCGGACTTGCGAATAAAGCCCATCATGGCGTCGCCGAACGTAACATTAACGCCACCACCAAGAATTTCGGTGACGGTGCAGGTGACGATTGCACCCTTTTTGAAGTCCTTTGCCGAAGCAAATGGATCTTCGGTCAGGTGCTTAATGCCAAGGCTGATGCGTTCTTTTTCAACATCCACCCCCAGCACTTTGGCTTTTACCGTCGATCCCTTTTCGAATTCGCTGATGGCTTGTTCGCCGGATTTTTCCCAGGACAGATCCGACAGGTGAACCATGCCGTCCACACCACCGTCCAATCCGACAAACAAGCCGAATTCGGTGATGCTTTTGATTTCTCCGGAAATGATCGTGCCTTCTTCGTGTGATTCGGCGAAGGATGCCCACGGGTTGTCGTCGCACTGCTTGATGCCCAGACTGATGCGGCGGCGGGTTGGGTCCACGTCCAGGACCATGACTTCGATTTCCTGGCTGGTGGAAACGATGCGCCCGGGGTGCAGGTTCTTTTTGGTCCAGCTCATTTCGGACACATGGACCAAGCCTTCGACGCCGGGCTCCAATTCCACAAATGCACCGTAATCGGTGATGTTGGTGACCCGGCCTTTGAATTTGGTTTTCACCGGGTATTTGGTGTCCACCCCATCCCAGGGGTCGGATTCCAACTGCTTCATGCCAAGGCTGATGCGCTGGGTTTCGGAATTCACCCGCACCACTTGGACTTTGACCGTGTCGCCGATGGACAGCACGTCGGTCGGGTGGTTCCCCCGACGCCATGCCATATCGGTGACATGAAGCAGGCCGTCGATGCCGCCCAAATCCACAAACGCGCCATAGTCGGTGATGTTTTTGACCACACCTTCCAGGACTTGGCCTTCGTGAAGGTTCGATATCAGCTCGTTGCGAGCCTCGGCGCGGGTTTCTTCCAGAACCGCCCGGCGGGAAACAACGATATTGCCCCGGCGGCGATCCATTTTCAGGATTTGGAAGAATTGTTCGGACCCCATCAACGGGCCCACATCGCGCACCGGCCGCACATCCACCTGGCTGCCAGGCAAAAATGCCACGGCGCCGGACAGATCCACGGTGAAACCGCCTTTGACCCGGCCAAAAATCATTCCGGTGACGCGGTCGCCATCGGTGAAGGATTTTTCCAATTCGGTCCAGGATTCCTCCCGACGGGCCTTTTCGCGGCTAAGAACCGCTTCGCCCTGGGCGTTTTCCATGCGTTCAAGGAAAACTTCGACCGTGTCGCCGATTTTGAGTTCAGCGGCGCTGCCACGGTCAGAAAATTCTTTCATGGGGACGCGGCCTTCGGATTTCAGGCCTACATCGATGACTGCCACGTCGTTTTCGATGGCAACCACGGCGCCGGAAATGACCGTGCCTTCAAGGCGGTCAGTGGCACCAAAGGATTCTTCCAGCATTTCCGCGAAGTTTTCTTCCGAAGCTGGCAATTCGTTTGCAGACGGCGTCATCGTGCGCGCGCCGGTTGGTTGTTGAATGTCATGTTTGTCCCGATCACTCTAAGTTTCCTGCGATGCGGCTTTAGGAATTTGCCGTGGTGCGCAGTGTGGGAACCATTTCCCGTTTCGTCCCGAACAATCCCTGCGCCCACGCAAAGTTTGTTCGTCCCGCGCCTTAGCGGGCTGGCCCGGAAATATACGCCTTCGCAGCCAGGAACGCTGCGTCTATATCCAATTCAGTGGTGTCAAGCAAGTGGGCGTCTGGGGCTTGGACCATGGGGGACTGGGCTCGTTCGGCATCCCGTCGGTCGCGATCGATCAGATCTGCCAGCACCTGATCCTCAGACGTCGGGTCGCCAGAGGCCGATAATTCCAAAAAACGGCGGTGGGCGCGGGCTTTGGCCGACGCGGTAATGAACAGCTTTTTGTCAGCGTCGGGCAGGACCACCGTGCCGATGTCGCGGCCATCCATCACTGCCCCGGTCGCGCCGCCTGGGGGGTTGGCGGCGAAATTGCGCTGAAAGGCCAACAGCGAAGCGCGGACCCCCGCCATTGCCGCGACCGTGGACGCCATTTGCCCGGTCGCTTCCGACCGCAAATCGGGGCTTTCACGGTCCGCCGCGGTGATGGTGTCCGCGGCCTTGGTGGCTTCATCCTCGGTCGGATCTGTGTTGCCAACGGCCAAAAGCCGCACGGCTGTGGCCCGGTACAGGGATCCGGTATCCAGGTATGCCAGGCCAAAATGCTCGGCCAAGGCCCGGGCCAGGGTGCCCTTCCCCGACGCCGCCGGGCCGTCCACGGCGATGATCATGACACTTCCTGAATATCAGCGCCCAGGGAGCCAAAATGTTCGGCAAACCCTGGGTAACTTGTTGCAATGGCCTCGCCATCGTCGATCTCCACGGGGGCCTTTGCCGCCAATCCCAGAACCAAAAACCCCATGGCGATGCGGTGATCGAAATGGGAATGCACTGTGCCATCCCCGGGTGGAGGGCCGCCGGCCCCGTGAATGGTCAGACTGTCCTGGGCGCTTGTCGATTGCACCCCGCATGCCGCTAGGCCGTCGCCAATGGCCGCCAGGCGATCGCTTTCTTTGACCCGCAATTCCGCCAGACCGGCCATGGTGGTGGTGCCGGTCGCACAAGCCGCCGCCATCGCTAGAATTGGATATTCGTCGATCATGCTGGGGGCCCGGGCGGCCGGGACCGATATACCGTGAAGGTTTGCGGATTTGACGACCAAGTCGGCCACCGGCTCGCCGCCTTCGTCGCGGGGGTTCTCGATCCGTATGTCCGCCCCCATTTCCATCAAGGTGTCCAGCAATCCGATGCGCAGGGGGTTCATGCCGACGCCCGAAATGCGCACGTTGGAATTGGGGATGACAGTGGCAGCCACCATCAAAAACCCAGCCGAGGATGGATCACCGGGGACGGTGATGTCGGTGGGGATCAATTCAGGCTGGCCCACCAAGGTGATGCGGACGCCGCCGTTCTCCGGCACAGCGGTGATTTCGGCACCAAACCGCGCCAGCATCCGTTCTGTGTGGTCGCGGGTTGCTTGGGCCTCGAACACTTCAGTCTCGCCGGGGGCGCATAGACCGGCCAAAAGGACTGCGGATTTCACCTGGGCCGACGGCACCGGCACGTCATAGGCGATGGGAATGGGGGCCTGAGGACCGGTCACCGACAGGGGCATGCGATCCCCCGATCTGCACAAAACGGTGGCGCCCATGATTTCCAAGGGGGTCGCAACACGGGACATGGGCCGCTGAACCAACGAAGCATCGCCGGTGAAATTTGTGGTGAACGTATGGCCTGCGGCAAGGCCCATCAGCAACCGTGCGCCAGTGCCAGAATTGCCCATATCCAGCACTTGGTCCGGCTCCCGCATGCCACCAATACCAACCCCATCCACATGCCACATACCATCGGGTTTTTGGCCGATAGACACGCCCATCGCGGCCAAAGCCGCCGATGTGTGGGTGACATCGTCGCTGGCCAGGATGCCGGTTATGTTTGTTCGGCCCACCGCCAACGCGGCCAAAATCAGCGCCCGGTGGGAAATTGATTTGTCCCCTGGGACGGTGGTTTCGCCCTGAAGTCCGGCGCACGGTTTGGCGCGAAATTGGGTCACTGGGACGGCCTTTTCTGGCAATGACGAATTGGGTGCTGCAAATGTTTTTTGACAGAGCCCGCCGATCATGGCAAACCCGCGCGCCGGATTTTAATACACAAAGCCAAAAAGGGGGTGCGCGTGGCGAAACCCGAATTAGGGAAAAAACACGAGTGCGCAGAGTGCAGCGCCCGATTTTATGACCTAAACAAAAACCCAGCTGTTTGTCCGAAATGTGGGACCAAAGTTGCCCCACCGACGAAGCCAAAGGCCGCTGCCAAGGCCCCGGTAGTCGTCGCTAAGACGCCCGACAAAAAGCCGGACAAGGCCGCTGCAAAAGATCCAGAAGCCGCTGACGCCGAAGCCAGTGAAGACAGCGACGACGATATGGACGATGATGAAACGCTGATCGCTGACGACGACGACGACGAAGCAAAGGATTTGGTTCCGACAGAGGGCGACAAAAAATAGGACCAAGATTTCGGGGCCATAGCTCAGTTGGGAGAGCGCTTGAATGGCATTCAAGAGGTCCGGGGTTCGACTCCCCGTGGCTCCACCAATAATAACAGGGGGTTAGGCTGTTACGGCCTGACCCCCTGGTTCGTTGGGTGACCTTCAAATGACCACCAGAGTCTGGAAAGCGTCACGGCGTTAGCAAAGTTTGTCCGCGCATCCTGCTCCAGCCCCATGGAAAAAAGGACAAGGGTTAACGGTTTGTTGGCCAAGGTTCGTTAAAAGCAGAACTTCGTTCCGATTCCAGTAAATCCGCAAGGGATTCGCCGGCCGATTGGGCTGGTCGCGGCCCAGGGGATTTTAAAATTACTAAAAGGACATAAATTGACAAAGCCGATCGTTGCACAACCATACGCTTATAACACAGACGTAGAGCAAGGTAAGACATACAGGTGGTGCGCCTGTGGTCGCAGTGCCACCCAGCCCTTTTGCGATGACTCACATGAGGGAACCGGCATTGAACCTGTCGATTACACTGCCACGGAAACAACAAGGGTCCAATTTTGCGGATGTAAATCCACCAAAAATGGTGCCATTTGCGATAGCTCTCATAATCTTCTGTGATCTGATAATTCCATAGATCTGCACCATGGCGTCCATCCGATATTACAACCGGGTCTTTCCTTGCGACGAGGGCCAATCGGTACTCGATGTACTGCTCGAAAATGGGCAGGATGTTCCGCATTCCTGCAAGATGGGGGTTTGCACAACCTGCATCATGCAGTTGGTCGAAGGCGATTTGCCGGAACAAGCGCAAGCCGGATTGAGGGATTCCATGGTGGCCCGGGGGCGGTTTCTACCCTGCGTATGCCAACCGACGGCCGATATCCAAATCACCAGTATCGCCGAGCAGGATTTGTTCAGCCCGGCGGTGGTCCACACCATCGATTACATTGAGGCGGATATTTGCCGGATATTTTTGGAAACGGTAACGCCGCTCTATTATCGAGCCGGTCAATTCATGAATCTCCGGCGTGAAGACGGGTTGGTGCGGAGTTATTCCCTGGCCAGTGTGCCTAGGTCTGACACCCGGTTGGAGTTTCATATCAAGCGGTTGGCAAGAGGCGAAATGAGCAATTGGCTATTGGATAGCTTGAAGCCTGGGGATCATTTGGGGGTTCAAGGCCCGACCGGAAATTGTTTTTATCAACCTGACAACCCGGATCAAAACATGCTGTTGGTCGGCAACGGTACCGGCCTCGCCCCGTTACTCGGCATTGCCAGGGACGCGTTGTCTTCGGGTCATAAGGCATCGATCAAGCTCTATCATGGTAGCCAAAAAAAGACGGGGCTGTATTTAGGCGACACACTGCGTGGGCTTGAAGCCGAGCATGAAAACTTTCAATACATCCCTTGTGTATCCCGCGAAGGTGAAACCGAGGGATACCGTCAGGGTAGAGCCGACGATGTCGCATTTTCCGACCACAAGAGCTTGAAGGACTGGGGCGTATTTTTATGTGGCTACCCGCCGATGGTATACAGCGCAAAGGATCGCGCCCTGAAGATTGGAGCACGGATCGAGGATATTTATGCAGATCCTTATGAGTTAAAGGATTTGCGTAAAACACCTAGGTCGGATGAAAACGAAAGAAAAGGCACAAACTAACGATGGTATTTTTGGATGAAATTGGTGGTAAGCCATGCGTCGAGCGGGTTCACAAAATCCTTTACGACAAACTACTTTCCCACCCCTGGTTAAAAGGCTTCTTCGTCGGCAAGGAGCGTTGGCATTTGGAAGTTCAACAAACCGACTTCATGATGGATTTGTTTGGTAACACCCCTCATTGTTACCAGGGTCGCCTCCCCATGTATGGCCATCAGCATATGTTCATAACCGAAGAGGTGTTCATGATTCGGCACAACCTTTTGGCAGAATCCATTTCGGCGGCGAATGTATCCGACGAACACAAAGTGCGTTGGCTGGAATATGACATGGGGATGAAAGCCGCCCTGGTTAAAGAGACGGTTGAAGACTGTGAAGGCCGTTATAAAAACGAAGAAATCCTCATCGTGCCGAAACCTAGCTGACGTCATCGCGAACGTCCTTTTTTGGCTATTAGCGGACCTCTTTGAGCCTTTCTCGAAATTAGATTTTTGAACTCTGACGAGATGTCGGCTTTTTCGCTGGGCCGTTTTTTCGAGGATCGGAGACTGTTCCCTGGGGACATCACCCATTCGCGGGATGACAGGAACCCCGATCCCCCCAAATGTTTGGCGACAGCTGCCTCTGTTCGGCCTTTACGGTCGGAGAAAGCTTCGGGACCCTATGAAAATTTTCGTATCGCTCGCCTTCTTGATCGCGTCATTCGTTGCCGCGCCAACGATGGGTTTTGCCCAAGAAAACCTGGAAGAACTTCTGGAAGAGTTGGAAGCGGAGCTGGGCGAAGATTTTGAAGAATTGTTGGAGGATCTCGATCCAGATGAGATCGCGGCGATTGAAGCGGCCCTGGAGGAAGCATTAGACGACGCCGACAACGCAGCGGAACTTATTGACGTAATCAATGCGGCTGAAGGCGCCCTTGGTGATTTGGACGGCGCGGGCGCAATTGCCAACGAGGCCAGAGCGATCGTTGGCGGCGGCGGCGGCGGCGGCGGCGGCGGTGCAGGTGCAGGTGCAGGAGCCGGCGTGGTCGTCGTGGCGCGAGACCCCACAGAAACAATTTGCATGGTCGGTGAAGATTGTGACCTTCGCGGCCGGGGCGAGACGGTGCGAGACGAATACGGCAATACCATTTGCCTGCGCGGCAACTGCGACTTTGCGGACCCCGAGATTGTGGCGGGTGTTGTCTTGAACGATGTGCGCGATGGAATTCGCGAAGGTTTGACGGGTGGCGAGCGCAAAGTCAGAACCGAATGGCAGGCCGAATTGGACAAGATCGGGGAACAAGACGATTTGGCTGGCCAAGCAAAGAGAGCCGTCGATATGGCCGACGAATTGATTTTGAATGTCACCGGATACCAAACCCGTGCGGAAGCCCTTGCCGCCGAAGGCATGGCGGCCGCGGTTGAGTGGAGCCAGGTCCGACGCGGGATCGCCAAACAGATCGGCAGGGCTTATCTCAATGATATCGAAGAAACCAAGGCCGAAGTGGAGGCCCTGGACCGAGATATCGATCGGGTCACGGCGCGCCTGTTGAATGAATTTCGCGGCCGATCAAATTTTCGGAGCCCAAGATGACCGGGTCAATGATTCGACGCGGATCTTCGCTGGTTGCCGCATTGTTGTTTCTGACCGCGTGCGCCGCTACGTCACTTAGCAACACTGACTCTGCCACCGCGGTGCTGGCAGATTGTATTTCGACGGAATTCACCTTTGCGCTTTTGGCGGCCCTGGATGACGCGGATGCCGATGGCGATTCTGACCGGCTTATCGACGGTGTCATTGTCGAATGCAAAATCCTGTACACCGCCCTGGAAGCGTCTTTGATTGCTGACGGGCAACCCCCAGCGGTCGCAGCGACGGTTGTCGCGGATTCACGAACGACTGCCCGTGCAGAAATGGTCCGCTTTTTTACTGAGACCCCCGAATAAGCAGATCTAATACGGTCGCGCATCGCCGCAAAACGGCAGGCGCTTGCTTCTTCGGCGCTTTCCGCTGCTAATAGCCCCATCGTCTGAGTTGGGGGCAACTGTGACAGACATCAAAAACGCCGACGCGGCGTCCGCCGCAGCGGATCCAAAACCGTTTAACAAAACCACGGCCCT
>JABHVE010000118.1 GCA_018658465.1 Alphaproteobacteria bacterium | reverse complement strand
CCGGCTGAGACCGATCATCGGCGAAACGAACATCGCGGTTTGTCAGAATGCCCGCCAATTTGCCGGAGCTTTCAACCACCGGCACACCCGAAATTGAATACTCCGTCATCATCGACAGAGCCTCCTCCAAGGTCTGGTCGGGGCGAATGGTCATGGGATCAACCACCATGCCGGATTCGAATTTTTTGACGCGGGCCACTTGTTCTGCCTGGGCACTGGGATCCAAATTCCGATGGACGACACCAAGGCCGCCAGCCTGGGCCATAGCAATGGCAAGTCGCCATTCCGTCACGGTGTCCATGGCGGCAGAAATCAAGGGAATGTTGAGATCGATGGACCCGGTCAGGCGGGTGGCCGTGTTGACTTGTCCGGGCAGGACGGAGGAGGCCGCGGGCTTGAGCAAGACATCGTCAAATGTCAAAGCCTCGCGAATATCCATTGCTCCTCCTGTGCGTTCGGGGCCGCACTATGCCACGGCAGGTTTTGGAATAATACAGGCTATTTGGGCGATTTCAGCCCGCTGGCAACCACATAGGTTTCGGGGGATTCTTTGCGGCTGGCCTTGGGTTTAAAGTGCCGCACAGAGGCAAACCGGCTTTGCAGTGCCGTCAATAATTCCTTGGCTGAACCGCCTTGGGTCACCTTGGCAACAAAGGCCCCGCCGGGCTTTAAAACCTCCAGCGCCAAAACCAGAGCCGCATCGGCCAAAGCCACCGTCCGCACATGGTCGGTTTCACGGTGGCCAGTGGCCGGTGGGGCCATATCGCTGACGACGACGTCGATCCCGCCCGGGGCCATGCGGCGGATTTCCTTCACCACCGCGTCGGATTCCACATCCATGCACACGATGGTGACCCCGGGGATGGCATCCAAGGGATTCAAATCCACGGCCAGCACCGATCCGCCGTTTGATGTGTTTGCCTTCACCCGTTCGGCCGCCACTTGGGACCAGCCGCCGGGGGCGGCCCCAAGATCAACAACATCACGGCCACGGGCAAAAATTTTGAAGCGGTCATCGATTTCGGACAGCTTGAAGGCGGCGCGGGATCGATAGCCTTGAGCCTTTGCCGCACGAACAAACGGGTCGTTGGCTTGGCGCCGCAGCCAGCGGGCGGAGGATTCCTTTAGACCCGATCCAATTGCACGTTTGCTTGGTCGGCTGCCGCGCGACGGTCTTTTTGGCCCTCTTTTTTCGGCAGACTTGGGATCCCGGCGGCTTTTTCTGCTTTTTGCTTTGCCGCCCATCACACAGAGGCGTGCGGCTGGGCAGCGCTGGACGATTGCATCAATTTTAACAAAATTCCCTCACGTAAACCGCGATCAGCGACTCTAATTCTGTCCGCTGGCCATTCCCTTAGCATCGCATCCATCGCCGCGCACCCCGATACCACCAAATCGGCGCGGGATTTCCGAATGCATGGGTGGGCGACCCGGTCGGCATAGGCCATCGTCGCCAAATTTCGCGAGACCCGAATGATTTCGTTGTCGGAAAGCCATGCCCCATCGACTTTTGACCGATCATAGCGCGGCAATTCCAGGCTCACCGCGGCCATGGTGGTTACAGTCCCGGAAATACCCAGCATGTGGGCGGCACCTTCGCCAAAGGCGGCGCGCAATCCGTGCTCAGCCTCGAAATCGCCCAGTTGGGACTGAACATTTTCAACCATGGCCTCATAATCCTGGGCGCTTGGGTTATGGCCACCAAACCGTTCGGACAAAGACACCACGCCGAACGGCAGAGACGTCCAGCCCAGCACATCAGGGGCTTCGCCTGGGCATATTTTCAGCCAAATTAATTCTGTGCTGCCGCCGCCTATGTCAAAAACCAGCGCGTTCTTGCAGTCTTCGTCCAGCAAAGGCGCGCAGCCGCTGACCGCCAAGGTCGCTTCTTCCTCGGCCGAAATAACATCCAAATTTATGCCGGTTTCCCTGCGCACACGTTCCAGGAACGCATCGCCGTTGCGCGCCCGCCGACATGCCTCGGTGGCCACAAACCGCCCGCCGGTGACGGAACGCCTGCGCATTTTCTCAGCACACACCGATAAGGCATCAATGGTGCGGTCCATGGCGGCCGGTGAAAGCATTTCCGTGCGGTCGACCCCTTCACCAAGGCGGACGATGCGCGAAAACGCATCGACCACCTTGACCCCGTCGGGGCTGGATTTGGCGATTAGCAATCGGCAATTGTTGGTGCCCAGGTCAATGGCAGCGTACAGGTCCCCCGCCCCACATTGGCAGTCGGAGCCGCCGCACCCGCAATCGAGCGACGAAACCTGTTCTGAATTTCCCCCGTATTCAGCCATTTCAGTCTGTCCCAAACCAAAATCAGGGCAAAAGCCCTTACGCTCGTTAGGGTTTAGTCTATCAGGTTTTTGAGCAACACGGCACGGGCGAATGGGGCTTGGCCTGATTCGTTGACAACCCCAAGCCCCGTTCGTAGTTTGAAATCAGCGCTGGTACCCGTCGCACCGTCGATGATGGGGGATAGTTTAGCGGTAGAACTCCCGGCTCTGACCCGGGCAACCCTGGTTCGAATCCAGGTCCCCCAGCCATAATAAATGCCGATCAGATTCACGTGGGCTCAGTGCCCACGATCTGTTCTCTGTATGCCGATCAGATTCACGTGGGCTCAGTGCCCACGATCTGTTCTCTGTATGCCGATCAGATTCACGTGGGCTCAGTGCCCACGATCTGTTCT
>JABHVE010000099.1 GCA_018658465.1 Alphaproteobacteria bacterium | reverse complement strand
GTGGTGGTGGTGGTGGTGCCTCTAGTGGTGGCGGTGGAGGCGGAGGCGGCGGTGGCGGTGTGGTAGACGCATTCAATACCGCAGAATTCCGAACCACCTATGGCTTGGGCAGGATCAACGTCCTCAGCACTTACAACGCTGGATACACCGGCGCCGGCCAGACCGTGGCGGTCATCGATACCGGAATCGATCTCGATCACTTCGATTTGGACGCCAATATTTCAGCCAAAAGCATCGATATTGTCGTCAACAGTTTCACCACTGTGAACGATGTCGATGGACACGGCACCAAGGTTGCCGGTGTCATTGCGGCAGAAAAGAACGGTTTTGGCATGCACGGGGTCGCCTATGGGGCCACGATCTTGGCAATCCGCGCCGACGCCCTGTGTTTCCCAATCTACACACCGGCCTGTGGTGGGTTCATTGATCCAGATCTGGCCGATGCCCTGGATTATGCCGTTGCCCAAGGTGCCGGCGTCATCAATATGAGCCTAGGCGGTGCCGGGGCTCAATCAGCGGTATTCACCGATGCCTTGCTGCGGGCCGTAAACGCCGGGGCCATCATCACAATTTCTGCCGGCAATAGCGCCAAGGCGAACCCCTTGTACCCCGCTCGTTACGCAGAGGATGCAACCTACAAAGGCCAAATTATTGCTGTTGGGGCCACCGACTCTTCCAACGTCATCACCTCGTTCAGCGAAAAGGCAGGGACAACCAGCGCCAAATTTTTAGTGGCACCGGGCGAAGACATTTACACAACGACCAACAACGGAACTTACACCACGGTCAGCGGCACATCGTTCGCGTCCCCCTATGTGGCTGGGGCGGCGGCGCTTTTGAAACAGCGGTTCCCTCTGCTGACTGCGAAACAAATCGTCGACCTGATGTTCACCACCGCCACAGATTTGGGTGCGGCGGGAACCGATGTGGTCTATGGCCAAGGGCTGTTGAATATTTCTGCCGCCTTGGCGCCTTTGGGTGCGATCACAGTGCCACTGCCCGACGGGAACAATCCTGGGATCATTGATTCCCGATATATTTTGGGGCCTGCATTTGGCAACGCCCTGACCGTAGAGGTCGCGCTAACCGGCGTCGTTGGACTGGATTCGTGGAGCCGCGCTTTTCCATTGGATCTGCGCGGCGGGGTTTTGGCCGCCGCCTCAGCACAGTCCGGCATCCTTGGCGCCTTCGTGCGCGGTGACCAGTCCGAAAGCGTGGGCACGACGGCGGGAAACACAGATTTATCCCTGCGCTTGACGGCCCCTGCATCACGCCCGGGGCCCACCCACCCCAATCAGGGGGAAAGCCCCGACCGCTTCCAAACCCTTTCCATGACCAGCACTCTGGGACGATTGGGTCTAGGGCTTTATTACGGGGCCCAGGCGACGGTGGGAGAAAAAGCGTCGGCAACCCTGCCAGCGGGTGCATCGCGACTTGCTGCTCCCCAGCTTTCGTTGTTGGGAACCGGGGGCGGTGTTTCCGGCACCGTGCCATTGTCCGCCGACCTTGACCTGTTCATGGGCCTCCATCGCAGTGGAAAAGGCCCGGGCACCCAACCGGGCACCCTGGGCCAAGCTTGGATTTCAGGCCCCGGCGTGGGTGGCAAGGGGCGCTTTGCCCTGGGTCTTGGGGCCATCAGCGAGGATGCCTCCATATTCCAAACCACATCGTCCGGGGTGTTTGGCGAAATTCGCGGGGGCCAAAGTCAGTTCCTCACGGTTGCCGCATCGCGGCCAATTTCCCAGCGCATTCAAGTCTTCGGTGCCATCACCCAGGCCAGGGCTGAACCAGAGATCGCCGGGGGAATTATGTCAGGCTGGCGGGACATCCGGGCGTCGGCATTCGCCGTGGGCCTATCCGGCCGCGATGTATGGACCGACGGGGACAGGCTTACCCTTACATTGGGCCAGCCATTGCGGGTGGATCGCGCGCGGGTCGATCTGACCGTGCCGGTGTCCCGCAACGGTACCGACGGCTTTAACGTTGAAACCCGCACGGTGAATGCGGTGCCGTCGGGGCGCGAACTAGACCTGGAAATTTCCTATGGCCGAAATTTTGGTTGGGGCGCCAGCCTGACGACAGTGTTGGGTGTTGCCAAGGACCCAGGCCACCGGGCTGATGCCAAAACTTCCGCCTTCGGTGGCGCCCGCATCGGGGTGGCCTTTTAACGCAACGTGAATCTGATCGTCAAAAGCAGAGCAGATCGTTGCTCCGCAACGTGAATCTGATCGTCAAAAGCAGAGCAGATCGTTGCTCCGCAACGTGAATCTGATCGTCAGAAAATAAGTTTAGAACAGCCTTTTCGCCCGCAGCCAGTCCATAATATTGGCGGAAAGATAGCCGCCGGTGTGGACGTATTCAAACACCGCACGGAAAATTGCCGGTTGGGCGAAGCCGGGCAGGCGAAAAACTTCCTCACCGTCGGCCAGGCGAAATTCAATTGCGGGTGTTCCGACCACGTGATGGTGGGCAGACGTGGCAGCTTGGGTCCGGGTTTCTCCATCAAAATCAATGATGAGTTCGGATCCATAGCGATCCAATCGCACCACATAGAATCGATGGTTGATGTAAGCCCTGACATCTGGGTCGCGCAGGGAAGTCAGGTGCATTTTGGTGCAGTATTGGCATCCCTCGGCCTCCCAAAATACCGCCAGGATTTTGCCTTCCGCCGAAGCGGCCGCCAAATCCCGCCTCAGATCACCTGTGGTCGGGTGGAACCAATCCGCGACCCAAAATCCATCAGCGCCGACGGTTGGCTGTGGCAGAAGCTCTGATGCCTCTACGGGCAACGCTGCGATCAACAGCAGCCCAAGGGCGAGGATCGCAACCCTCGCCCTGGATACCGTGGCAAACCCGCCTAGGCGATTGCGCCCAGGGGTGCCGCGTTCAAAAAGGATGCGTCCATGCCCCACCATTCTTGGGCCACCGTAGCGTACAGACTGCGGAAATGCAGCCGGTGCTGGAGGTTGTCACGGTTCACCAAGGCATCCAGAGGCGGTTGTTCGCCATACAGCCCACCTTTGACCCTGCCACCCATCAAGAAATGCGGGGCCGAGGTACCATGGTCTGTGCCACCTGAGCCATTTTCTTTCGGACGCCGACCGAATTCCGCATAGGTCATGACCAGAACGTCGTCCCACATGCCGTGGGCCTTCATGGAGTCGGAGAACCCGCGGAGACCGGCCGCCAATTCGGCGTGCAACAGGGGATGTTCATCAAGCTGGGCGGCGTGGGTATCGAACCCGCCCAAGGTCACCTTAATCACCGGGACTTGGACGCCGCCGGCGATCATTTTCGCCGCCATTTCCATTTGCAGGCCGAAATTGCCTTCGGGGAAGCTGGCTTTGGCATCCACATTCTCCACGCCTTTGGCCAAAATGGCGGCGGCACCAGACTTGAAGTCCTGTTGGACTCCCAATACGTGGGCCAAGGGGTTTGGATCCACCGCCATGCCCCCCTCCATGCCCGGTGCGGGGGCAATGGACGGCAATAAGGCCGCAGCATCCAGTTGGCCGATGTTCTGTAACACCATCACCCGGCGGCCTGGGGCCTTTAGGGGCCCAAAAACCCCGCGCCCAAACACCATGCCGTCGGCGGCAAATTCGGCTGGGGGTGCTTCGACCCCTTCGTAGAGCTGGCCGATCCAGCCGCTTTGGGCAAAATCGGAGCTGTCGGTGGCAGTATCCCAAATTTCGATGCCGCGGAAATGGGACAGGTTGGGTTCGGGGTAGCCGACCCCCAAAGCCACCGCCAAATTGCCCTGATTCCACAAAGGCATGATCGGCTCCAGTTCCTTTGCCAACCCCAGACGTTCGTCCAGCTGCAAGACCGTTTCTTTGGCCACAGCGATGTTTGGACGCAGGCTGTAATAGCCAGAATCCGTGTATGGAACCACGGTGTTCAAACCATCGTTTCCGCCGCTCAGCTCCACTAAAATAACCGTGCGATCCCACCGGGCTGCCGCGTGCGCCGAGCCCACAAAGGGCAACGTCACCAGGGGTGCCAGGGCGGCGGAGGTCAAAAATTCTCTGCGATTCATCTGCATGATGAGGTCCTTACTTCAATTGGAATACGGGATCGAGCAAAAGCGCGCCGACCGCATTTTTCGCCCCAGTAGTCCCAGGGGATGCGGCGCGCGGGATGGGCAGCATGAGCTCTGCCATCAGCGCCGGCGGCATCCCAAAGAACGCTGCGGCTTCATCGGCTTTCAGCCCTTCGCCAAAAATTCGGCGCGATGCCCGAGACATTTGGGCAACGGGGTTTACGCCACCGCGCACTGGCGCCGTCACCTGGTCAATGGCATCGGAAATCGATCGCAGCCATTCGTAGCGGGCGGGCAGCGCGGCTGTGTTGATCCAATTCACCCCGCCCGGCCAGCCCTTTACATTAGGGGGGTCAAATAAATCTTGGCCCAAATTTCGCCCCTGAGCCAACAAGCCCGTTGGGTCCGGCGGGATAAAGCCCACCAATCGCAGGGTCCCCGCCACCAATTCCGTGGGGGATTTGACTAACGTACCCTTGTTGGCCGGGTCGCGGAATGTGTCGCTGGTGAGCATGGCCCGCATCAACGGCTTTAATTCATAGGCGCTGTCGCGGAACAGAGTGGCAAGCCGTGATATTTCCGCCGAATTCGGCGTTGCCGAGACAAAATGGCGCCACAGCTTTTCGGTGATATGCACGGCCACCCTGGGCTGTTCAAGCAAAATATCGATGATGTCGTTGCCATCAAAATTTCCGCTGCGGCCAAAAAACGATTTTGTGTCGTTGTCATGGGATTGAGGCCGCAGGATCAATTCGCGATCGGCGGTGTAGCCCCACCCGGTGAACGCCCGGGCGGCTTCACGGATATCATCTTCCGTATAGCCCTGGCCTTCGCCCAAGGTGAACAACTCCATCAATTCCCGGGCGAAATTTTCGTTGGGAGCACCGGCTTTGCTGTTGACCGTGTCCAGGTACTTCATCATCGCCGGATCGAACGTCATTGCCCGCAGCATATCTGCGAAGTTCCCCAGCGCGTGGGTGCGCAGTGTGGCGTTCTGCTCGAACAATAAATTCGGGGTTTTTACCTTCTTCAGGGATGACGTGAAATGGTTGTGCCAGAACAGCGTCATGGATTCCGTGAAGGTCGAGGTGGTGTTGAGCATTTCGCTGTACCACCAGCCTTTTAAATCGCGGCTGTTCGCGCCCTGTTGTCGTTGGATCGCCTGTTTTTCTGCCTGGGTCATGTTGGCGGTGCGCCGGGCTGGCGGCACCGACATCCAATCCGGCGGCGCCATCACTGCCTTGCCGGTAAATCCACCAAGCAGACGGTCCATGGCTTGGTCATAGGTTAGACCGGCCAGGCCATTCATTTCCGACTGGGTTGGTGTTCCCAAGCCCGTTCGGGCCGCCAGGTGGCGGATTTCGTCGGTTGTTGGAATTGCCATCGTTCTGTTCCTTCTTCCAATGAAGCAACTCAAACACGATTGCTTCCGGATCTCTGTGACTGAACGTGCAAGTTCTGCTGTTCCGTCGCTGGGACGCCGTGGAACGCCCCAAACTGTTCACCCGTCACAGGCCCCTGGTCAAGGTCGGATCGCACGACGGACGCTGGCACGAAGGTTGCGGTGTACATGCACACAAACTGCAAACCGTAAGAAAATGGGGGAAACCGGATGAATTTGAAAACGAACCCCGTTTCAAATCGGGATTCAAATTCTCTGAGGGCCGGAATGGCACATATTTCTCCCAAGGTTTTTAGGGGTATGTATGTTAGCGCGGCTTCAAAATTGCTGGCTTTTTCGGCGCTAATTTTCCTTCCCACAGGGGCTTCCCACGCCCAGGATCGCGCGGTCGGTGCCCCCGGTAACGGCGCACCGGGGGAAAATCTCCTAAATTCTGAGAGTTTCCTGGCGGTCATTTCTCCGGGACTGCTTTTCGTCATAACGATCCTGGGTCTGCTGACCGCAATCCTTGTTTACACGGCGCTGTCCGACAGATCGCTGAAAAACGTGCTGATCACTTCCGGACTCGCTGAAAAATCCGGCACTTCTCCCCAAGGCCCAATCCAATCGAAGTCCAGCCGCGGCCGCATAGAAGATTTCATCGATCATGGGCCAAATCCGGTGGCGGTATTGGACCCGTCATTAGTTTTCACGTCCGCCAATCCCCGATGGCTCGAAGCATTGCAAACCGATCAGGGCAACATCGTTGGCCGGGGGATCGGCGAAGTCTTGCCATGGATATTGACCGGCAATTTGCTCAATGCCTGCCGAACCGTTTTGCGCACCAAGCGATCCACAAATTTGGGCCGTACTGAAATTGCTCTGGCCGACACCACATTGCTGTTCAATGTGACCGCGACTGCCGTCGGCGACGGACTTGTCCTGACTTTGACAGACCTTTCGGAAATCAAAATTGTTCAGCAAGCTTTGGACAAAGCCGAGCAAAACCAGGCAGCCATTCTTAGCGCTGTTCCCGATCTGATGATTCGGGTTGACCGACACGGACTAATTCTGGGCTGTCATGCACCCGTGGGCAATGGCGCATTGCGTGCCGGCACCCCCGTCGTCGGCCGCCAATTGGCCGACGTTTTGCCAGCGGACTTGGTCGCCCTGGCCATGGGAGAGGTGGACAAAGCTTTGGCCACCGGCGAGACCCAATACATTCAGCATTCTGCCGACCTTCCAAGCGGAATTCGACACTACGAAGCCCGGATTGTGGCAAGCGGTAAAGACGAGGCCGTCGCCATCATCCGCAATATCACAAGCCAAAAGCGCGCTGAGCAAACATTGGTTGAAAGCCAAGACCGCCTTAGTGCAATGGCACGGTTTTCCCCCGTTGGCCTGTTCCAGTGCAATATGAAGAGCCAGGCGATTTATGTGAATGATCGCTGGGCGGCTATGGCCGGAATGTCCGTCGCCGAGGCATTGGGCGACGGCTGGAAATCGGCGTTTCACCCAGACGACGCAGACCGGATGATCAAGGTTTGGGAGACAGTCCTAGAAACCGGCGGTGATATAGACGACGAACACCGCTTGATGCGCCCCGATGGTGACGTTGTTCATGTGGTTGTCCGGGCAACACTCAAACGGGATGCTGACGGAAAACCCAACGGCTACGTCGGTGTGGTGATTGATGTCACGGAAACCACCGAAGCCCTAAAAGCCGTCGAGACGACAGAAGAAAACTTGGCGGGGATTTTAGAGCATGCCGGGGAAGCCATCATTTCCGTGGGCGACGATCAGCGGATTCGACTTTTCAATCATTTCGCGGAACGCATGTTCGGCTATTCCTCTCAGGAAGCGATGGGCATGCCCCTCGCTAATTTGTTGCCACAACATCTGCGAAACGTACACCGAGAACACGTGGAAGAATTCCTTCGCACTGGGGACGAAGCGCGGCCCTGGGAAACCCGTATGCAAATCACCGCTCAGCGCAAAGACGGGACCATTTTTCCGGCCGAGGCGACCATTTCCCAAACCCAACTAGGCAAAGAACGCATTGCCACCGTCATTATGCGCGACGTCACCGAACGCGTGGAATCGGATGCAGAACTCCGCGCCGCCATCGAGAGGGCCGAATACGCCAGCCGGGCAAAGACTGAATTTTTAGCCAACACATCACACGAATTACGCACGCCTTTGAATGCAATTATCGGGTTTTCTGAACTGTTACAGGCAGGAATTCCTCAGCAACTCACGGAAAAGCAATCCGAATACGCCGCGGATATTCACAGTTCTGGTCTGCACCTGTTGAGCATTTTGTCCGACATCCTGGATGTCTCAAAAATTGAATCTGAGGCCACCGAACTTTACGAAGAAGACGTGACAATCGGTGACGAAGCAAAACTTTGCCTGCGCATGGTTTCCGAACGCGCCAATGCGGCCGGTGTCGAACTTAATGCCGACATTTCAAGCCAGTTGCCAAAAGTCCGCGCTGATTCCCGCATGGTCCGGCAAATCTTGATCAATCTGATGTCAAACGCCGTAAAATTCACGCCCTCAGGGGGTCGTGCAACAATTTCTGCGCGGCTTTCCGCCAACGGTGGGATGATCATTGATGTGGCGGACACAGGCATTGGAATGAGCGCCAGCGACATCCCCAAGGCCCTGGAAAAATTCGGCCAAATCGACGGGGCCCTGGATCGGCGGTATGAAGGCACCGGCTTGGGTCTGCCATTGGCCAAGGCCCAGATCGAATTGCACGGCGGCACCCTGAAAATCATCAGCAAAGTGGATTCCGGCACAACCGTTCAGGTGCGGTTCCCCCCACACCGAACTTTGGCCCACGTAGAGGCTTGAAGGCCGCTATCCGTAGCCCAAGGGGGCATTGGTCCGTGGCCCAAGGGCCATTGGGATGCTAAACCTTGAGGCGCAGCACCCCACAACAATCTTGCATCAAGTCCATGGCAAATGACCAAGGCCCCGCCCCTATCCTGTTGGCGGATTACCAACCCCCCGATTTCTCGGTTGAATCCGTGGCCTTGGATTTCGATTTGGATGACCCCGTCACACGGGTTCGGACCCGCCTGAAAATGCGCCGCGAAGGCGGCGACAAAGACGCCCCGTTGGTCCTGTTGGGGGATGGCCCTGAACTTTTGACCATTTCCCTGGATGGGCGGACCCTGGACGCCAGCGAATTTTCAGCAGACGCCACAAACCTGACTGTTCACGCTGTGCCCGAAACGTTTTCCCTGGAATACGAGGTCGACATTCGACCGGGAGAAAACACCCAATTATCGGGCCTCTATACCTCCAAAGGGGCCTATTGCACCCAATGCGAGGCCGAAGGTTTTCGCCGCATCACATACTTCCCAGATCGTCCCGATGTGATGACAACGTTCACCGTCACCGTGCGCGCAGACAAGGCAACCTGCCCCGTGCTGCTGTCCAACGGCAATCTGATCGAAGAAAAAGACCTGCCCGGCGGACGCCACGTGGCCGTGTGGTCGGATCCATTCCCAAAGCCTTCCTATTTATTTGCCCTGGTGGCAGGCGACTTGGTCAGCGTCGAAGACACCTTCACCACAATGTCCGGGCGCGAGGTGCGTTTGAGAATTTTCGTGGAGCACGGCAACGAAGATCGTTGTGATTACGCCATGGATGTCCTGAAGCGGTCCATGAAATGGGATGAAGACCGCTTTGGTCGGGAATACGACCTGGATCTGTTCAACATTGTTGCAGTCAGCGACTTCAACATGGGGGCCATGGAAAACAAAAGCCTCAACGTCTTTAATGCCAAATACGTGTTGGCCGACCCGGAATTGGCCACCGATTCAGATTATGCCGGGATCGAAACCGTTGTGGCCCACGAATATTTTCACAATTGGACCGGTAACCGGGTTACCTGCCGGGACTGGTTCCAACTCAGCCTGAAAGAAGGTCTGACGGTTTTTCGCGATCAAGAATTTTCCGCCGACATGCGATCGGCGCCAGTTACCCGCATCGGCAATGTACGGGGCTTGCGGGCCGCGCAATTCCCGGAAGACGGCGGCCCCCTGGCACATCCCGTACGACCGGCTGCCTACATTCAGATCAACAATTTTTACACCGCCACGGTCTATCAAAAGGGTGCCGAGGTTATCCGCATGATGCACACCCTGCTGGGCCGCGACGGATTCCGTGCTGGCATGGATTTGTATTTTGAACGCCACGATGGCCAAGCGGTGACGTGCGACGATTTTGTTGCAGCCATGGAAGACGCCACCAAGGTCGATCTGACGCATTTCAAATTGTGGTATTCCCAAGCCGGAACCCCCGAGATCACCGCGTCCACGTCTTTTGACCCAGATGCGCAGATCTTCGAGCTGACACTTTCCCAATCGGTTCCCGATACCCCAGATAAATCCGGCACCGCGCCGATGCACATTCCCGTGGCCATGGGATTGATCGACCCGGAAACCGGGGATATTCCATTGGTTTTGGAAGGGGAGCCATCTTCAGACGCCCCGACCTCCCGGGTATTAGAGTTGACCGAGGCCTCTCAGACATTCCGATTTGTTGGGGTTGAATCACGACCAATTCCATCTTTGAACCGGGGATTTTCGGCCCCGGTCAAATGGAAATCGACCTTGAGCGATTCCGACCGAGCCCAATTGATGGCACGGGATTCCGATCCGTTCGCCCGGTGGGAAGCCGGTCAGCAATACGGGACGAAGGTCCTGTTGGCCATGATCGCCGACATCCAAAACGGCAACGATCCGGTGGCCGACCCGGCGATCATCGACGCCATTGGTGCCACATTGCACGATGGATCCCTGGACCGGGCCACAATCGCCCTGTCGGTGCAACTGCCCATCGAAGGGTACTTGGCGGAGCAAATGGGCGTCATCGACGTGGACGCCGTGCACGGGGCGCGAGAGGCCCTACGTTTGGCCATCGCTGAGGAATTGGGTGAGGCCCTGTCAAAAACCTATCACGCCAACCAGAGCAACGAGGCTTACGCCCCTGACGCAGAGTCCGCTGGGCGGCGTTCCCTGAAGAACATCGCCCTGGCCTATCTTTCAAAATTGCCGGACACCGAGTCCCTGGACCTAGTGCGCCATCAATATTACGGCGCCGACAACATGACCGACATTGTCGGTGCCTTGGGGCTGCTGATCAATCTGGATGTGCCGGAACGGGAAAAGGCCCTGGACGATTATTTTAATCGCTTTAGGCGCGATCCCTTGGTGGTGGAAAAGTGGCTCAGCCTTCAGGCAATGAGCACCCTGCCCGGCACCTTGGAGACCGTGAAATCGTTGATGGAGCACGAAGCGTTTTCCATCCGCAACCCCAACAAAGTCCGCGCATTGATCGGCGCCTTCGTCATGGGCAACCCCACAGGGTTCCATGCGGCAGATGGATCAGGGTACGGATTTCTGGGGGATCGTGTCATCGAATTGGATGCCCTTAACCCCCACATCGCGGCGCGCTTGATCCCGCCTCTGGGACGTTGGCGACGGTTCGATGAGGATCGTCAAATTCTGATGAAGGCGGAACTGACCCGCATTCTTGATGCCAAGGGCCTGTCTTCAGACACCTACGAGCTGGCGACGAAGAGTCTTGCTTGATCGATCAGATTCACGTGGGCCCGGAGCCCACGATCTGCTCTCTGGGCTAGCCTCCGAACAACGCCGCGTTGTCGCCCTTACGCACCAAGTCGATGACCCCTTGAAGCACCATTTCCAAGGTGGCCCTTTGCCCCGATGAATTGGTCACGGCGACCATGGTGATGCCCAAGTCAGGAAACCGATACATCATGGATTCGAACCCGTTACCCGCGCCTTCATGTCCGATTGCCGGGCCACCGTCGGTTTGGCGGCGCATCAATCCCAAACTGAATTCCATGACTTCGTCATCGGCTCGGGTCCAGCTTGGTGGCTGAAAATCAGTCAGCGCCTGTTGACTGTCGGGGCTTAGCAAATCGCCTGCGAATAGGGCTTCGGAAAAGCCTCCCAAGTCGGCGATGGTGGTGACGATGCCACCCGCGGCCCACGCCCAACTGGGATCAACCCCGGATAAATTCAATAGCCCGGCCCGAGCTTCCGGGATTTCGGCACCGATGCCGTAATCAACGACGTTCGCGGCCAACGTTGCATAGCCGGGAACCAACCCGTCGGCACCGCCAAATCGCGTTGACGTCATTGCCAAGGGGTCAAAGATGCGATCCTGCAACTCCTCGCCAAGTGATCGGCCAGCCACCGCTTCAACCGCGACCCCAAGCAAGGTGGTGTTGGAATTGGAAAATTCCAAGCTCTCCCCCGGGCCAAACGTCGGCCGATATCCGCGACCACTGACGAACGACAATGTTTCCAAAGGGGTCCACACGCGATCTGGGTCGAAATTCTCCCCAAGAAACGCCTGTTGGAAGCCGAATGTCTCCACGTAATCGAAAACCCCAGAGGTGTGGCGCAAGGCGTGGCGCAAAGTGATTTTCTGAACGTTCGGAACTTCGTAGACCAAGTCCAAGCCTGCCAAACTGGGCACCGTGTCATCCAGGCTGAACAAACCTTCGTCCGCCATCTGCATGACCGTCACCGCCAAAAACGGCTGGGCCACACCGAATGCCAAGAATTTGTCATCCGCCCCAAGGGGCGTGCCGTCTTCGATGCTGGAAACCCCCGCATGCCCCGTCCACACGCCACCGTCGTCAGCGCGCACATACAGGGCAACGCCCGGTAAGCCCTTGGCCACCGCATCATCCAGAACCGCTGCGAAATCTTCGGGCCCGCCGCACGCTGCGACCGCCAGCACCGCTGCTAGGCCCGGGGCCATCAGCATATTCTTGATTTTCATGTGGCCTCTATTCTTGATTTGGCGTCGAGGCGGGTTTTAACGTCAAGGACGCGGAATTAATACAATATCGATTGCCGGTGGGTGCCGGACCATCATCGAATACATGGCCCAGGTGCGCATCGCAATGGGAACACAGTACCTCGGTTCGGGTCATGCCATGGCTTTGATCAGACACTTCGGAAACCGCCGCACCGTTCATGGGCCTAACAAAGCTGGGCCAGCCCGAACCGGAATCGAATTTGTCGGCCGAGGCAAAAAGGTCCGTACCGCAGCACACACAGGTATAGGTCCCCGCAGTCTTGTCCCCGTTATATTGGCCAGTAAAGGGAGCCTCGGTCCCGCCGCCGCGGGCGACCGCGAATTGCTCAGGGGTCAGCTGGGCGCGCCATTCGGCCTTAGATTTTTTTACTTTGTCCTTGGACTCGTTCTCAGACATAGCGCTCCCCAACAACTGAAGTCATCCTAGCCCGAAGCCCGGCCAAGGCCCTAGCGGAACAAACCATGTACAGAGCGCGCCGGGGCTGTTAGGATTTCCCAATGAACATGCCCCCATCAATCCGAGCGATGTGTCAGGATTGCGGGGCGCCTGTCATGGATCATGCCCAGGGATGCCCCGATTGCGGCTCCCCCCGCATTGTCACCCACCCCGAATTGGCGACCCTTACAATTGCCCATGTAGATTGCGATGCGTTCTACGCCGCAGTAGAGATCCGCGACAACCCAGCCCTGGCCGACGGGCCGGTGATTGTTGGCGGCAGCGTTCGAGGCGTTGTCACATCGGCCTGCTACAAAGCGCGGGCATTTGGGGTTCGATCCGCCATGCCCATGGGCCGCGCCCGCGCCCTGTGCCCCGACGCCGTGATCGTGAAACCCGACGGTCGCAAATACGCCAAGGCGGGAAAACAGGTTCGCGGGTTGATGGAACAGACCACCCCCGCCGTCGAACCCGTTTCCATTGACGAAGCTTTCCTGGATTTGTCGGGCACCCAACGGGCCCACAACGCCACCCCTGCACAAACCTTGGCACGCCTTGCCGCCCGCATTGCCGACCAAGTGGGCATCACCGTTTCAGTGGGCCTTAGCTACAACAAGTCCCTGGCGAAAATCGCATCGGATTTTAATAAGCCGAAAGGGTTCGTCGTCATTGGCCGAGACGACGCCCAAGATTTTTTGAACCCAAAGCCGGTGCGCATCATCTGGGGTGTGGGGCCTGCCCAAGAAAGGCGCCTCCATGCCGCAGGCCTGCGCACCGTTGGCGACATTGCCGCCCGCAGCCCCGAGGATATGCGAGAGCTATTTGGCGGCATGGGCACCAAATTGGCGCATTTGGCCCGGGGCGAAGATAACAGACAGGTCAACACAGCTCGTCACCAGGCCAAAAGCGCGTCGTCGTCCACCACGTTCGGTTCCGACCACGCCGATTTCGAGACATTGAAATCGTTGTTATGGGGCCAATGCGAAACCCTGGCTCGGCGATTAAAACGCGCTGATCTTGGCGGCCGATCTATTACGCTGATCCTGAAATCATCGAATTTTAAAGTCCAAACCCGTTCGAAAACTATTCCTGACCCAACGCAGTTAGCGGAGGTGATTTTTCAAGCCGTTTTGCCAAAATTATTGGAAGCGGCGGATGGGACAAAATTTCGGCTGATTGGTGTTCGGGTTTCGGACATGGTCCCGGGCGACGATTGCGATCCCCCGACCCCTTTTGACCCAAGCGCCGCGCGCCGAGCCCAAATCGAGCGCACCATGGATGATGTGCGGGCCAAACTGGGCACCCGGGCGATCTCAAAAGGCTTGAATTTGCCGGGTCGGACTCCCTATTCGGACGCCGAATTGGAATGATGGTCGCCGGATACGAACGGATCGGCATGAATGTCGTCTGATCCAGCCCCGGCGGCCGCAGCCAGTTTCACCGCCGCAGCCACCATGGGCGGCGGGCCGGCCACATAGCATTTGAAACCCGTCATATCCGGGAAATCTTCGGCCACTGCGTCAGCCACGTTCCCTAATCGCCCGGTGGAACCATCTTCAGGGTCTGACAGAACCGGAACGAACGTGAAATTCCTATGGGCCGCAGCCCAAGCTAAAAAAAGCGGTGCGGCGTACAAATCAGTTTCTGACCGGGCGCCCAAATAAAAATAGATCGGCTGAGCTTGGCCCAAATCTAACGCCGCGCCGATGATGGATTTTGCGGGAACCAGACCGGTCCCACCAGCGATGGCCAGGATTGGCCCAGAATGATCGGCCCGCAAATAGGCATCGCCAAACGGCCCGTCAATCACAACGGCTTCCCCCACAGCCAGGGACGATCGCAAATGTTCTGCGACCGCACCTGGGCCGCGCACGCGAATATGGAATTCCAGGCTTTTATCTCCCGGATGGCTAGCGATCGAATAATCACGGGGGGGAAGATTTGCGAATCCCAGGCGCACGTATTGGCCTGGAAGAAACGTAAATCCTGAGTCCGGTTCGAAAACCAGACTCAGGACACGCACATCAGACGTGGGAGCAGAAATTGCCGCCACCCGCGCCGAGATTGAGGACGGTGGTGCCAACAGGCTCGCGCCGCCGCTACGCAGACTGCACGGGCAAGTCTATTTTTTGCCCCGTTTCGACGCCTTTTTCTTAGGAGCTGCCTTCTTTTTGGCAGCTTTTTTCTTGGCAGCCTTCTTCTTTGGCTTAGCCTTAGCCTTGGCCTTTTTCTTAGGAGCGGCCTTCTTCTTGGCAGCCCTTTTCTTTGGCTTGGCCTTGGATTTTGTCGCCTTCTTCTTGGCAGCGGCCTTCTTTGGCTTTGCCTTGGCCTTAGCCTTTTTCTTCGGAGCGGCCTTCTTCTTAGCGGCAGCTTTCTTTGGCTTAGCCTTGGCCTTGGCTTTTTTCCTAGGAGCGGCCTTCTTCTTGGCGGCAGCCTTCTTTGGCTTAGCTTTGGCCTTGGCCTTTCTCTTCGGAGCGGCCTTCTTCTTGGCGGCAGCCTTTTTCTTTGGCTTAGCCTTAGCCTTGGCTTTTTTCTTCGGAGCCGCCTTCTTCTTAGCGGCGGCCTTCTTTGGCTTAGCCTTGGCTTTGGCCTTTCTCTTCGGAGCGGCCTTCTTCTTGGCGGCGGCCTTCTTGGGCTTAGCCTTGGCCTTCGCCTTTTTCTTCGGAGCGGCCTTTTTCTTGGCCGCAGCCTTCTTCGGCTTGGCCTTGGCCTTACTCACCTTTTTCTTGGCCGCAGCCTTCTTGGGCTTAGCTTTGGCTTTAGACTTTTTCTTGGGAGCCGCCTTCTTTTTGGCCGCGGCCTTCTTGGGCTTAGCCTTTGCCTTCACCTTGACCTTGGTGGTGGCCCGCTTTTTCTTGATTGCCGCCTTTTTCGGCCGAGCCTTGGCCTTTGTCTTCTTCTTCTTCTTGGCGGCAGCCTTCTTGGGCTTAGCCTTAGCCTTTGCCTTCTTCTTGGCGGCGGCCTTTTTGGGCTTAGCTTTGGCCTTTGTCTTCTTCTTCTTGGCGGCAGCCTTCTTCGGCTTCGCCTTGGCCTTTGCCTTCTTCTTGGCAGCAGCCTTTTTGGGCTTAGCCTTGGCTTTTGGCTTTGCAGGCGCCTTGGCGGCCTTAATCATTGCTTTTAGAGGTTCCCAGTAGGCAGCGGCCCAACCGGCGGCCACAGCCTTGGCAACCTTATTCGGGACACCATGCTGTTCGAGGGTGAGCTTGGTCTTGCCACCCGGCGCTGATTTCAGCGTGTAGGTAACCACTGACCATTCGCCTTTCGGCCAGTTGGATCCGCGCCATGCCTGCACGATCGACTTGTTGTTGACGATCGCGATATTGACTCCGGAAATATAATTGCCGTAGGCGGTGAACGCACCGCCGGGTTTACGACTAATTTTCGCTGGCCGTTTTGTAAATGCCGAATGCTTTCTGGAATCCATCAAAGCTTCGAAAATTACACTTGGCCGCGCCGCAAATGTCACGGTCTGTTTAATAGATTTTGTCATGTTGTAGCCTCCTTACAAAACGCCTGTTGCGGCGCGTGCAGTGAAGGGACCATATCGGGGTTTCGCAAACTAGCAAACCGTCGATTGCACAATTTTTAAAATAGAAAATTTCTCGCGTTTCACTAACAACACGTAAACGCGAAGCAAAAATTTTCTACTGGAACAGTGCAAGGATGCTTTGCGGTGACGAATTCGCGATCGCTAAAGCCTGGACACCAAGTTGTTGTTTGATTTGGATGGCCTGCAAATTCGCACTTTCTTCCGCCAAATCTGCGTCCACCAAATTGCCAACACCTTGCTTCATGATGTCCATAAGTTTGCCGGTAAACGCTGCCTGAATATCGACGCGTTTGGACACGGAACCCAGGCTAGCCAACGAGTTCGCGACGCTAGTGATCGCAGTATCGAGGATGAGTCTCGCTTGGCTGGCGCTGTTTGCGGTGGCCAATGTAGCGGTGTGAATCAGCAACGTTGTTGGGTCCAAACTTTGGGCGGCTACCGTAATTGTGCTGCCTTCGATCGTGCTGAGAACTTCTAAATCGGTTGCGCCGGCAGTGATCAAATTCTTGCCATTAAATTCTGCAGTCTCCGCAATCGTCGTCAACTGAGCGCGCAAAGAAATAAATTCATTTTGCAGCGCTGAATAAGAATCTGAATCCAAACCCGCCTGGGAGGCTTGAACGGATTTCGCTTTCATTTCTATCAAGAGATTTGAAATCGCCATTCCGGCATCGATTGCGACGTTGACTGTGGATTGCCCCAACCCCAATGTTGTTCTGAGCGCCCCCATTCCGGCGATATCACCGCGCATATTTTGGGCGATCGCAAACGTGGCGGCATCATCCTTCGGACCATTCACGCGCAGGCCCGTGGTGATGCGAAGCTGAACTGCCTCCATCGTTCTGTTTGTTTTCGACAAACTTTGCAGGGCGATCATTGCGCCAGAGTTGGTGTTGACCGACATCGCCATATTCAAATCCTTCGACAAACGGGTTGCCGCGGGCGACACGTTGTCCCCGGCATTGCTTTAAGCAACGCAAGCCCTGTGCCAAGGTTTTGGCCCAAAATTCGGCAGAATCCGGTACCTTCTGGGTCGGATTCGGCTTTTGATGGCGCGCAACTTGATCCCCCGGCAGCATCTACCTACCGGTACAATTTGCAGAAAATGCAAAAAGGACCGCGATTTTGGGATGGATTGAAGACCCACAGACTCTGACGGCAGCCATCGTCTTTTTTGCCGCTGCGGCCCTGACGGGCCTAAGCCGTCTGGTGTTCGACCCGCGTCGCGCCTCGTTGGGGCCAGCGATCCTCATTCCGGTGGCATTGTTTGTCGTGATTGGCGCACCAAACATTCCGCCCGCGTCGCCCTTCGATCAAATTGCGATTCTTGGGTTCGCAGGATTTGTCTTTGGGGGCTTTGTGGAATTAGAGGGCTTTCATCATTGGCCGCGCCGGGGCCTGATTATCGTCGCCCCGATGGTCGGTTTAATTTGGGTTATTGCCCGGGCAGGGGAATTTGACCTGACCATCGCCGATCGAAATTTCGTGGTCTTTATTTTTGTCGGCGTTTTGATCGCAGGTGTTCGAACAAGCCGTGGAAAAGGCAGCGGCCTTACGGCGCCCACTTTGTTGGTGGCGGCCGCAGGTGGTCTATTCGTTTTGTCTTGGATCAACGGGAATTTTGATCTGGCCAAAATCAGCGCCGTGATCGGGATGTCGATCGGTGGGTTTTTTGCCTGGAATTGGCCCACATATCGCTACCCGCCCGGGGCGGCGTTGGTGGCCGGAGCCGCGACGTCCCTGGCCGCTGTGGCGGGCATATTGGTTCTGGATGGGCGCGTAAGCGGCACCAGTGTGGCGATTTTGGGTCTGATATTTTTCAGTGATTGGTTGGCCGGATTCGTGTCTTTTGGGGGCGGTCAGGTGGGCCGAGCCATGCGACCGCTGTTGGTGATCGCCGTTGCCGCAGGGATTGTGGCGGTGGCAGCAACGGTTAGCGCCTAAGCCGCGTCCGTCAACAAATCCACCATGGCTTTGACGGGCAAATGGTCCGATGCCCGATCCGCCAATTCAGATCGGTGTACCGCCACAGATACCAACGATCCCCGGGGTGACGCCCACATTTGATCGAAACCTACAACGGGCCGGATTGACGGGAACGACGCCGGCTTCGAATGGGCACCATAGTGGCGATGGAAAACCCGCCCAGCCCCGCCAAAGGGCAGCCATTCGTTCAGATCTCCCATCAACACCATCATTCCGTTGGGTGGTGCCTGCAATTGCCTGACAATCTTTGCCGCCTGACGGGCTCGCGCCGGTGGCCACAACGCCAAGTGCGTGACGGCCACGCGCAGGGTTCGCCCGGCCACCGAAAAATCTGCCTCGATCATGCCTCGGGGCTCGACCTCCGTCGCACCAATATTGTGACGTTGGACTTTGTGAGCGTTTTGGCGCGCAAGGATCAAATTGCCATGGTATCCGTCGCGATTGTGACGGGTGGGCTGAACATGGGCGGTGTACCCCGTTTCCCGCTCTAAATCCGCCACCGTGACCGCTGCACCGCGGCGATGGGTGCGCGAATCAAATTCCTGAATTCCAATGACATCGGCATCCAATTCCCGGAGTACCTGAAAGGTACGTTCCGGGTCGCGGCGTCTGTCCCGCCCAACAAACTTATGAATATTGTAAGTGGCCAAGATCGCGCCACCGGCGCCAAAGGTTTCCATCTGGAACATGTCCTAATACCTGATACCGAAACCGTTGAATTTCAACGGTATCAAGCCTTCCCGCGAATCAGGCGGCCGCCCAAGCGTTTGATCGCCCCGTAAAGCGCCCAACCAATCACCATTCCGCTGATCCCGTACACCAAGCTGGCCGTGTCTATTGGGATCGACGGTTCGAATTCCTTGAGGGCAGCAAAAACTGAATCTAGGTCAATCGTAAAAATGAAGGCGATGGGAACCGCGGATGGGTTGGCGGCGCTAAGGGCATTGAGAGCGTCGGCGAGTTCCGTCACGCGATCCGTGAGATCCTGAAAATATTCCGGAGCGGCGGCTACCCCCTCAGCCTCTCTCGCCACGCGCACGTTCCGTTGGGCCTCTGCTAGCCTGCCGTTCAGCAATTGACGGTACTGCTGAACAAACGCCAGAAATTGCGACGTAAGAAGCCCCATGGCGGCAGCGAAAATCGTGCCGATCAGAGAATCAATTTTTGCGAAAAACCATTTCATGAAGTCTCGATTGGTTCTTCCTCCGGGTCCAGGTGGTTAAATACTCGTAGCAGAAACAGGTAGATGAAGGCGATCTCTTCCAACTTGGCGAAGCGCCCAGAAACGCCCCCGTGGCCCGCGCCCATATTGGTTTTCAGAATGATCAATCCGTCACCAACCTTGCGCGCCCGCATGCGCGCCACCCATTTGGCAGGTTCCCAATAGGTTACCCGCGGATCGGAGAGCCCAGCCGTTGCCAAAATATGGGGGTACGGCATCTTGGTAATGTTGTCATAGGGCGAATAGGACAAAATAGTCCTGTAATCGTCCTTATTTTCCAACGGGTTACCCCATTCCGGCCACTCCGGCGGAGTCAACGGCAGGGTGTCGTCCAACATGGTGTTCAACACATCGACAAACGGCACCTCGGCCACCGCAGCCCCAAACAATTCCGGGCGCAAATTCAAGACAGCCCCAACCAGCAGGCCGCCGGCACTGGCGCCGTGGGCGGCGATGCGTTTTGGCGAGGTAAATTTTTGACTGACCAGATGCTCGGCAGCACCAATGAAATCCAAGAACGTGTTGGTCTTCTTTTTGCCCTTCCCGTCCGCGTACCACTGGTATCCCTTTTCCATACCGCCGCGCACGTGGGCGATGGCATAAACAAAGCCCCGATCCACGAGGGTAAATCGATTTGGGGAAAAGCTTGCGGGCATGGACATGCCGTAAGCACCATAACCGTACAGCAACGCCGGAGCGGTCCCATCAAGGGGCGTATCCTTAGCGTACACCACGGAAATCGGCACGAATTTGCCGTCATAACTGCGCGCGTTCAGGCGGCGCACAACATAATTGTCTGGGTCATGGCCGCTGGGGATTTCCTGACGTTTGCGCAAATCCCGCGTCCGCGCTGCCATATCGTAATCATAAACTTCCGTCGGCGTGGCCAACGACGAATAGGCGAACCGCATCGTTGTGGTGTCGAATTCGTGCACCGGAACCATGTGCAGATCAAAGGCTTCCTCATCGAATGCGATTTCGTGCTCTTCGCCATCGCTGAACTGATGCACAACGATCCTGGGCAAAGCGTTTACCCGCTCCAGTCGGATGAAAAAGTCCTTGAAAACCCCCAAATTTAGAACCAGCCGTCCGGGTTCATGGGCCAGCAGGTCCGTCCAGGTTTCTTTGGCACCGCTGTCCACCGGGGTTTCGACGATTTTGTAGTCCTCGGCCCCGTCGGCGTTTGTGCGCAGCAAGAACCGATCCCCATGGTGGGAAATTTGGTATTCCACACCCGGTTCTCGCACCGCAAGCACCCGTGGGGCTTGGGTGGGCTGAGCAGCTTCGATCACATGGACTTCGGATGTCACATGATCATGGGCATGGATCACCACAAACCGTCGGCTTTCGGTTTTGCCGATGCTGACAAAAAATCCGGGGTCGGATTCTTCGTAGACCAAGACGTCATTTTCCGGATCGTCCCCCGCCCGATGGCGAAACACTTTCGACGGGCGATGGTTTTCATCCAGCACTGTGTAGAAAAACGTTTCGTGATCTTCGGCCCAAACCACGTCGCCGCTGGCGTTGGAAATGCTGTCATCGATGATATCGCCGGTGGCCAAATTCTTCACCACAAGGGTGTGCATTTCTGAACCCGTATCATCCTGGGCATACACCAAGCGTCCATGGTCAGACGTGTGCTCGACCGCCACCACGCGGAAAAATGATTTTCCCGCGGCTTCGACATTTACATCCAGCATGACTTCTTCGTCGCTGCCCAAAGCAATGTTCCGGCGGCAAAAGATGGGGTGCTGGGATTCAGCCTCGAACCGTTGGTAATAGGAATAGTCGCCATCGGGGGCCGGAACCGATTGGTCATCCGCCTTGATCCGGCCTTTCAATTCCTCCACCAACTTTGCCTTGGCGCCGTTCAGGCCGCCAAACAGGTCTTCCGCGTAGGTGTTCTCTGCTTCCAGATATTCGCGGATCTCCGGCTTCAATACCTCCGGCGTGCGCATGACCTGTTGCCAATTGTCATCGCGCAGCCACGAATATTCGTCCGCTCGGCCGTGGTCGTGAAATTTGGGAAGATCTGGGTGGACCGGCGCTTTGGGTGGGGGCATAAAGACTCCGAAATGGGTTATTTATTGGCGCCTACAGGACCGCCCCACAGCGCCCCTGTCAAGGCCACCACGGATTTCCATCGGCCCGTGGCATTGCTGGGTTACAGTGGCTCAGGAGGAGATCAGGATGGCAGACTCGAAGCAATTATTGCATTTGGTGTTCGGTGGCGAATTGACGGACCCCCAAAGCACGGAGTTCGTCGATACCGACGGCTTGGATCTCGTTGGGATTTACCCGGATTATCAATCCGCCCTGGTGGCCTGGCGCGGCAAGGCCCAGGCATCGGTGGACGATGCCAATATGCGGTATTTTATTGTTCACATGCACCGCATGATCGACCCGGACTCCTAACACTCCCGCTCAGAGTCACGTGGCTGGAAGCGCAGCCACGATCTGTTCTCGACACTC
>JABHVE010000116.1 GCA_018658465.1 Alphaproteobacteria bacterium | reverse complement strand
GTGCTGTCCGTGGACAAATATTTGCGCAGCACATCCAACCCCAGCGTCTTTGGCGCAGGCGACACCATTGCGGGGCCGCAGCTTTCTGCCCTGGCCAGTTATGAGGGCCGCATTGCTGGGGAAAACGCCATGGCAGGTGACGGGGCGTTGACCGAACCTGAATACGCTTCCGTGCCCAGCGTGGTATTTTCGGTGCCGAACTTGGCATCCGTGGGTATGACCGAAGCCCAAGCCACCGAGGCAGGGTTGGATTTCACCGTGAAAACCAACGAAATGACGTCGTGGCGGTCGGCGGTCACGTATGCTGAAACCGCTTCGATGGCCAAAGTGCTGGTGGACAATGGCTCGGACATGATTTTGGGGGCCAACATGTTGGGCCACGGGGCGGCTGAAACCATCCACACCTTTTCCTTTGCGATCAAATATGGGATTACGGCATCGCAACTGGCCACCAATGTTTATGCATATCCGACCATGACAAACGACATCAAATTCCTGGTTTAGAGCGGTCCATTGGATAAAGACGTAACGGAAGCGTTCGAATCTCTGGCGCGCCAAGTGGTGCTGGATATGGGGCCGATGATCGACAGCGGCGGCTTGCCGGGTGGCCGGGCCCTGGACGTTGGCGGCGGTGCGCAGATCATCTGTTTCCTGGCGGACCAAAGCAGCACCACATTGTTGTGGCGGGTACGGATTTCGTCAGACGAATGGGTGGCGCAAATCGAAGCCACCACCGAGGCCGGTCAGGATCGCCGGTTCGGCAGCGTCGATGGCATTGTCCCGAAAATATTGGCGGTGGCCGGCCCCAGCGTTCGTGTGGTCGGGGATCGGCCCGGGGCGGTTCAGTGGATTCGCGCCCACGGCCAGGGGGCGGCGATTTCCATCGGCAAACAAGTAGAGGCCGTGCGCAAACGCAAAACCTATGAACAGACCATCGTCTATGGGCTGGCAGTCATCGGCGCCTTCGCCCTCCTGCGCATGCTGTTCTAAGGCCACGCGCGGTTCCCTCAATACGTCGCCACCAACTCCGCTACCAGGGCATCTAGTTCGGCCTGGGTGTACCAATGACCCCGGGTCATCAAACCGGTTCTCTGGCGAGTGGCGCTGATGTCTTCCAAGGGACTCGCTTCCAGCAGGATCAAATCGGCGCGTTGACCAACCGCCACTTCGCCAAAGACATCGGGGCTTCCCATGCGGTTCACCGAGATTCCGGCGTTTGCCGTTGCAGCTTTTAGTGCTTCGAAGGGCGATAAGCCTGCCTCCACCAACAGCGCAAGATCGTCATGAATGTGCGACGGCAGAGACCCATCGACACTGACATCGGTGCCGGTCAGAAGCGGCACGCCCGCAGCGTGCAGGGCCTTGGTCAATTCCATCAGAAATGGCCGCACGTCCTGGCGCCGCCAAGCCTTGGTCGGCTGCCAGTTCACCATGCGGCTACCGAGCCATTCGTCGATTGTCGACGGACGAATGACCGCGTATTCCGGCCGACGGAAATAATCCGGCCCGGCCTCTAAAAACAGCAGCGTGTTTTCGTCGGTGGTCATGTTGGATACCACCATGATGTCGAAGGCCGCGATTTTCGCCACTGACTCTGGAATCCTTTCCATGTCGAACTCGACCGGCTTGAAATCCCGGGTCGACATTGGCTCCAGCAGGTGGTCGTCGATGAATTCGTCAACGTGTGCTGACTCTCGTAAGCCAGCGGCAAAGGCGTTCTCGAAGCCATGGTCAATGTGACCAATCGCGTAAATGCCTTGGGATCGAGCCGCGCTCAACGCCGCTAGGTACAAATCGCGATCTAAATAGTCGTAAATTTTAATCAAATCGTACCCAGCCGCCGCCTGACGCAGGACTTCGGCTTGGGCGCGCTCGACGGTGTCCGGGACGTAAGCGACGGGAAATTGCGAGGATGTAAACGCGTTGATCGGGATCACCTTCGACCAAATGACGATGACCCCCAGCGCCAGGACAATAACGGCTCCGGGCAACAGACGTTTGCGAAGTTTGCGCGCGCCAATGCGGTCACCTGCTAAGCGGCGCGCTAGCCACAACGCCAGCCACAGCAACAGGCCGACGCCAAGGAATCCGCCAATAACTAACGCCCAAAACATCCAAACAATCGTGACATCCGGGGGGCCGACAATGACCGGGCCACTGTTATAGATCGTTGGGCCGATTCGCTTGCCCTGGAGAACATCTGCCTGCCAAATCTGATGCTCTGGCAAGGTGTTCAAATTTCGGATCGTCGTGGTGCCGGCGGCAAGAAACAGCCGCATGAAATCCGGGCTTGGATCCATGCTCAAATGCATGTGCATGTCAGCCAGCCCGGGGGCCAGGAACATGCCGTTTCCGTCAATGACCTCCGCACCCGCTGGCACCGCGACGTCTGCGGTCGGCCCGACGGCGACGATCGTCTCTCCCTCGATCACCACGGTTTGGCCAGCCAAGACCCTTTCAGAATCCATGGGAACGACGTTCACGTTCACGAACGCGGTGACCTGGGCCTCTTGCGCGGATGCCGGAGCAGCGATCCCCAGCGCCGACGCCATGACGGCGGCTAGAAAAACATGTCTCAGGGCATGTATTCGCAAGGCGTCCTCCGAATAGGCGCATTGAAAGCCAGGGAAGACCTTACACTTTTAAGGGGTATTTGTAAAATCGCAGCGCTCGATTCAGATTTGCTCAAGGCAAAGTCCGGTCGAAGAATTCCGTGACCCGGGCGAGAAATTTTGCCTGGAACGGTGACGGCACATCGTCTCCCGCCTCCATCCAAACCCCTTCGGTGTGGGCCATTCCAGGGAGCCCCCACATTTCGCGAGCCTGAGGTGGAGTGGCGTCAAACAAGGCCTCGCTGTGTTCAGCGGGAATACGGTCGTCTGCTTCTCCGTGGATAAACAAAATGGGTCGTGGGGCGATCAGCGGGACTGCCAACAGCGGCCGGATTTCATCGAAATCCAGGCCATACACAATCCGTCCGGTCAGGGCGATGCCCGGGCGCAGCCACCGGGAGACGGCGGCGGGCATGCCGGTGCGGTCTTCGATTTCTGCATCCATCACATCGCGCATGTCGGCCCATGAACTGTCGGATATCACCGCGCCGATTTCGGGGATGGCGGCTGCGGCCAGCAAGGCGGTTGCGGCCCCGTACGACGTGCCGTGAATACCGATGCGCCCGGGTTGGAAGCCTGTCGCCAACAACACATCCACAGCGGCGCGGATGTCGGCCCGTTCATACCAACCAAGGCCCAGGACTTGGCCGCCCGAAATGCCGTGGCCGCGCAAGTCCATCGCTAAAACCGTAAAGCCCGCGTCCACATAGGCGGCGCCTAAGGATCGATTGGTGCCGTTCCAGGCTTGGTCGCCCAGGCCGTGGACCAAAATAATGGCGCGATCGCCTGGGGTGTTTGGACCGGTGACCATCCACGCCGCCAAATCCATGCCGTCCGAGGTGAGCATGCGTTGGTCGGCAACGGCGTAGCCAGCGGGTGGCTCGCCGATGATGGTGCGCTCACCGGGATCGAGGCTCATGGAAACGATCATGCCGGACATGGCGAAATATCCCGTGCCCAGCAACATGAACAGGAATCCGGTGACACCGAGGATGGGGCCTTTCCAGCTGCGTTGGGCCATTAGAACCTCGTTAGAACCTCGTTGGTCGGGCGGACTTGCCGCGCAGTTGACGGGTGCCCGGGCGACCGGCGCTGGACCTGGGTCGGTCTTTCGCAGTGGCGCTGCGCAAGGCACCACCCAATCCCAAATCGGTGGTTTCCAGGCGGCGGATTTCGTCGCGCAGACGGGCGGCCTCTTCAAATTCCAGATCACCAGCGGCGGCCCGCATGCGCTTGTTCATATCTTCCAAGTGGGCCTTCAGATTGTTGCCCACTAAATGACCGACCCCATCATCGCCGGTGTCCACGGTGACGTAATCGGCCTCGGCCACGCTTTGGATGATGTCGCCAATGCCTTTGCGCACGGATTCCGGGGTGATGCCGTTGGCGGCGTTGAAATCTTGCTGAATTTTGCGCCGCCGGTTGGTTTCGTCGATGGCGGCGGTCAGGCTCTTGGTCATCTTGTCGGCGTACAGCAAAACCCGGCCATCAATGTTGCGGGCGGCGCGGCCAATGGTTTGCACCAACGATGTGCGGGATCGCAAAAAGCCTTCCTTGTCGGCATCCAAAATGGCCACCAACGCGCATTCGGGAATATCCAGGCCTTCGCGCAGTAGGTTGATTCCCACCAGCACGTCAAAAGCCCCCAGGCGTAAATCGCGGATGATCTCGATGCGCTCCAAAGTGTCGATATCGGAATGTAGATAGCGCACACGGACGCCGTTTTCGTGGAGGTATTCGGTAAGGTCTTCGGCCATGCGCTTGGTCAACGTCGTCACCAAAACCCGCTGGCCTTTTTGCGCCGCATCCCGGCATTCGGCCATCAGATCGTCGACTTGGGTTTCCACCGGGCGGACAATGCACACCGGGTCGATCAGCCCGGTGGGGCGGATAATTTGTTCCACGAACACGCCGCCGGTTTGTTCCAGTTCCCAGTCGCCCGGGGTGGCGGATACGAACACCGTTTGCGGGCGCATGGCCTGCCATTCCTCGAATTTCAGGGGGCGGTTGTCGATGCAACTGGGCAGGCGAAAGCCAAAATCGGCCAGGGTGGATTTGCGCGCCAGATCGCCCCGAGACATGCCCCCCAATTGGCCAATGGCCACGTGACTTTCGTCGACGAAAACCAAAGCGTTGCGGGGAAGAAATTCGAACAATGTTGGCGGTGGTTGGCCCGGTTCGCGGCCGGTCAAATAGCGCGAATAGTTTTCGATACCGCCGCAGGACCCGGTGGCCTCGATCATTTCCAGATCGAAGGTTGTGCGTTGTTCCAGGCGTTCGGCCTCCAGCAATTTTTGCTCGGAGCGGAATTTCTCCAACTGGATTTCCAGCTCCTTGCGGATTTCCACGACGGCCTGTTTAAGCGTCGGCTTTGGCGTGACGTAATGGGAATTGGCATAGATGCGAACGAAATCCAAATCGCTGGTCTTCTCACCCGTAAGGGGGTCGAACTCGGTTAAAGATTCCAATTTGTCGCCAAACAATGACAACCGCCACGCCCGGTCTTCCAAATGGGCCGGGAAGACCTCAATGGAGTCGCCGCGCACCCGAAACGTGCCGCGCTGAAACGCCATATCGTTGCGGCGGTATTGCAATTCCACCAACCGCCGCAGGAATAAACGCTGGTCGATGGTGTCCCCGGGGCGCAAGGGCACGGTCATTTCTTGGTAGGTCTCGATGGAGCCAATGCCATAGATGCAGGACACGCTGGCGACGATGATCACATCGTCCCGTTCCAACAGAGCCCGCGTTGCCGAGTGCCGCAAGCGATCGATCTGTTCGTTGATGGCCGCGTCCTTTTCCACGAACGTATCGGTGCGCGGCACATAGGCTTCCGGCTGGTAGTAATCGTAATAGGAAACGAAATATTCCACGGCGTTGTCCGGGAAGAAGTCGCGGATTTCGCCGAACAGCTGCGCTGCCAAGGTCTTGTTGGGCGCCAAGATCAGCGCCGGGCGGCCGGTTTCGGCAATGACATTTGCCATGGTGAAGGTTTTGCCGGAACCCGTGACCCCCAACAGCACCTGTTCGGATTCCCCCGCGGTTATGCCTTCGATCAGCTCTTTGATGGCCTGGGGCTGGTCGCCGGTGGGGACAAAATCCGACACCAAGCGAAAGGGAATGCCCCCGTGGTCTTTGTTGGCGTGGACCGCGTCGTGACGGTACGGCGTGAACACCGCTTCTTCAGATGTAGAGGTCTTCATGGGTGCAACAGCATGGTTTCGTTAAATGTCGTCAGGGATGCCAGGGTCGTCGCCAAGCGCCGGTGGGTCAAGTGGCGGCGGATTTTCTGCGGGAGTGGGGGCGGCTGGCGGCTCCACCGGGGCCGCCAGAGCCTGTGGAACAATCGCTGGCGGCTCGATAGGGGCAGCGGCCAGGGGCAGGGTCACTGTGCCGCCTTCTTTGGCCTCGGCGATCAACATTGCCAGATTGGCCGCCGCCGGCGCGGCTTCGGAAAGCCGTTGCCCGCCACCGCCCAAGGCGGTCACAAAGGTGATGGTGCCAAAGGTCCGCAGGGCTCCGATGCGGGAATCGTCAGCGAAATCGAAGACCCCAGGTTTCAGGGGAATGAAGGTCAAAAACAAACTGCTGTTGGCGGGCATTGGTAACCCATCCGGGGCCGAAAATTGCGGTGCATTGGCCGTCCAATCCGCCAGCAACGCCAGCTCCGTCGCCTCGTCCAGGGGGAGGATCGGCGCTGGCTCAATGATTGGTTCAGGGGCCGGGGCTGGCGCCAATTCCGGTGCAAGGTCAGCCTCAATATTAAGTGCCACTTCTGGGGCGGGCTCCACGGGGGCCTCAGGGATCGGTTCAGGCCCTGGGTCCGCTATGGGCTCAGGTTCGGGCTCAGGTTCTGGGTCGGGGATGAGAGCTTCCGCCAAGGCGATTGCGGCGGCCTCCGCGGCGGCGAGAGATTCCGCCTCGGCCGCGGCAACTGCTGCGGCTTCGGCTTCTTGCGCGGCGGCGTCTGCCGCAGCTCGGGCAGCCTCGATCGTGCGCAGGGCCAGGGCTTCGGCCAGGGCGCGTTCCCCCGCCAAGCCCTCGGCGAATTCCTCTGGGGCCCCGTCGATCACGTTTTCCGCCACTTCTTGTGCGGGTTCTGGTGCAACAGGTGGCTCCTCGACGGCCACGGCCTCTGCGCCCACGTCGGGTTCTGGGGCATCCCCTGCGTCCTCACCCAACGCAAATGGATTTGCGGGCAAGTCTTCCGCCGGTGGGTCCAAGGCGAACGGGTCTTCGGGCAAGTCTTCCGCCGGTGGGTCCAAGGCGAACGGGTCGGCGGGCAAATCTTCCGCCGGTTCCCCCAAAGCAAATGGGTTGGCGGGGTCTTCTGTGGGTGGCGCTTCAATGGGGGCTTCGAACCCCGGGGGAATCATCTCGGCGATGATCTTGGTGGCCTCGAACGCCAAGGCCTCCATGGCATCCGCACGGAACCCCACGGGCTCCAACCGGGACTTGCCCGATGCCACCACCAATTGGCGCACGGCGATAGCATCGAAAAATCCTGGCGCGATCAGGGTTCGATCCTCAGGGACCAAATTGCGAATTTCCAGGCGATAGGCTTTGCCCACGACGAACACGGATGTGGGCGCGGTCAGCGTGAAATCGGCAATCAGGATTTTGGCATCGACGGGGTCGGACCAGTCCACCGCCACGGGCGGTCCGCCCTGTTGGATGTCGGTGATGGGTGTTGCGGCCACAACGCCGAATTCTGGAGCCGTCTGGCACCCGGCGACCACCAACCCCGTTGCCACCACCAGTGCCGGTGCCAACCCAGGTCCAAATGGATTGGTCCGGGCTGGCAAATCCGTGCCCGTTACGCCCATGGGCAACCCTACCGCACCTGGGAATCCCGTCCAACGGTTCCATCTCAATGGATAGTGCTCTAAAAAATACCTTCCCCTCCATATCACGCCCGAACTTTGACCGGAAAATTGGAACTTATGTCTTTTCTTGCCGACAGCCTTAGCCGCATTAAGCCATCCCCCACCATTGCCGTAACCACCAAGGCCGCCGAGCTCAAAGCCGCGGGCCGAGACGTGATTGGCTTGGGCGCAGGGGAGCCGGATTTCGACACTCCGGACCATATCAAACAGGCGGCCATCGAAGCTATTGGCAGGGGCGAGACCAAATACACGCCGATCAACGGCACTGTTGTTTTGCGCGAAGCCATCGCTGAAAAATTTAGCCGAGAAAATGGCCTGAATTATGGCCTGGATGAAATTTCAGTGGGCTGTGGCGGCAAACAAGTGCTGTTCAACGCCATCCTGGCCACCATCAACCCGGGGGACGAAGTGGTGATCCCCGCCCCTTATTGGGTGTCGTACCCCGATATCGTTCTGCTGGCGGGGGGCGTACCGGTGAAGGTATCGGCAGGTGCCGACGATGGCTTCAAAATTACTCCGGAAAAGCTGGAAGCCGCGATTACCCCAAAAACCAAGTGGGTCATCATTAATTCGCCGTCCAACCCCACCGGCGCGGGATACACCGCTGACGAGCTGAAGGCATTGGCGGCGGTGTTGGCGGGGCACCCCAACGTGTGGGCCATGACCGACGACATTTACGAACACATCACCTATGACGGCTTTGTCTTCAAGACCTTGGCCCAGGTGGCACCAGAGCTGAAGGACCGCACACTGACGGTGAATGGGGTGTCCAAGGCCTTTTCCATGACCGGCTGGCGCGTCGGCTATGCCGGGGGACCGAAAGAGCTGATCAAGGGCATGTCGAAGATCCAGTCCCAAAGCAGCACCCACACCAGTTCCATCAGCCAAGCCGCCGCAGCGGCAGCGCTCAATGGCTCCTTGGATTTTCTTGATGAATGGCTGGCGGCCTTTCGCCAACGACGTGGGTTGGTGGTGGATATGATTAACGATGCCGCGGGTCTGACCTGCAAAACCCCGACGGGTGCGTTTTATGTGTACCCGTCGTGCGAAGGGGTCATCGGCCGCAAAACACCTGATGGCACAGTGATCGAAGACGATTCCGGGTTTGTGTCCTATTTGCTGGAATCCCAGGGGGTGGCGACGGTCCAGGGTGCTGCGTTTGGCCTAGAACCTTATTTCCGCATTTCCTACGCCACATCCATGGAAAAGCTGGAAGACGCCTGCGGCCGCATTCAAAAGGCCTGTGCGGCGCTGACTTAAAGCCCCGGGAATATCCCCACATTTGATGAGTGTGACAAAACGGCCTCTTGCGGTGGCCGACCTGCCTTGAAAACATAGTCCCAGCCAGTTGGGGTAGCGGCGCAACAACAAACCGGGGAGGTCCGGATGAACCAACGCCCATCCGGAACGCGCTCAGTTGCTTTGGTAGGATCCTATTTGTCCGGCAAGACCACGTTGCTGGAAAGTCTGCTGCTGGCCACCGGCAAGATTGCCCGGCGCGGCGCAGTGGGGGATGGAAGTGCGGTGGGGGATAGCTCTGCCGAGGCCCGTGCCCGCGGCATGAGTGTCGAGGTGAACGTCGCCACCACTGAATTCATGGGCGACACCTTCAATTTTGTTGACTGCCCGGGGTCCATCGAATTTTGGCAGGACTCGTCTGATGCCCTGATGGGGGTGGATGCCGCGGTGGTGGTGTGCGAAGCCGACCCGACAAAGGCGGCGGCCCTGGCGCCCCTGTTGAAACGCCTGGATGAATTGGAGTTGCCGCGCATTTTGTTCGTCAACAAAATCGACCGGGGCACCGGCCGGGTTCGGGATTTGCTGCCCGCCTTGCAAGCGGTTTCGGACAAACCTTTGGCCTTGCGCCATGTGCCCATCCGCGATGGGGAAACGGTCACGGGCTATGTGGATTTGGCCAGCGAGCGGGCCTACGTCTATCACGATGGAGAAGCGTCGGAACGCATCGACTTGCCGGAGTCCATGAATGACCGTGAATCCGAAGCCCGTTACGAGCTGTTGGAAAAGCTGGCGGATTTTGACGACAAGCTGATGGAACAGTTGTTGGAGGATGTGGAACCCCCCAACGATGAAGTTTACGAACAGCTGGCAAAGGATTTCGCCGAAGGCCACGTGGTTCCGGTGTTATTGGGTGCCGCCGAACACGATGCCGGTGTGCGACGGCTGTTGAAAGAATTGCGCCACGAAGTCCCCACCGCCGATGCGACCCGGGAACGCCGAGGAATTGACCCAGACGGCGAGGTGTTGGCCCAGGTGCTGAAGACCTATCACACCACCCGGGGCGGCAAGCTTTCTGTGGCGCGGGTTTGGCGGGGGAAATTGTCAGATGGCATGACCTTGAACGGGGAGCGGGTTTCCGGGCTGTTCACCATGGTGGGCCAGCAAACCGAAAAACGCAGGGATGCCGGCCCGGGGGACATCGTCGCCCTGGGTCGATTGGAACACATAAACACGGGGGATGTGCTGGAGCCGGGAAAAGACGGGACCGCGAAGTTGCCCGTCGCCGACATCGATCAGTCTTTTCAGGTCGCTCCCGTCGTCGACACCGGTTTGGGGAGAATTCGTGTTCATCATTGGTGGGCTTCCTTTTGGGTGCGCGTGTGGCAAACGACCGAAGCAAGAATTATGGGTGCGTGACGAAGCGATGAAATATCAGAATGCATCATACGCCATGGATGGGATGCGGATGATCGGCGATTTTCACCGTATTTTGCGTGGCCCCGTGGCCGGGATCAATGACACCGGTCACAATGTAACGTGGGACGGGATTAAGGGTTAGACAGTGACCGGCGATCAAATATTCATCTTTTCGGTGCTGGGGGCGGCGCTGGTCCTGTTTATGTGGGGCCGCTGGCGCTATGACCTGGTGGCCGTGTTGGCTTTGTTGGCCGCCGTTGCCGGGGGGGTCGTCCCCGCCGATCAGGCTTTTGACGGCTTTGCCCATCCCGCGGTTATCACCGTAGCGGCGGTCCTGATTCTAAGCCGGGCGTTACGGAATTCCGGCCTAGTGGACCTGGTTTCCAAGCCCATCGGCCGCATATCTGGGCACCCGTATATGCATGTGTTGTCACTGACCGGGTTGGTGGCGGTGCTGTCGGCGTTCATGAACAACGTTGGCGCCTTGGCATTGGTCATGCCGATCGCCCTGAAAACCGCCCTGCAAAACAATCGGTCGCCGTCCATGGTGCTGATGCCCTTGGCGTTTGGCTCCATTTTGGGCGGGTTGATGACCATGATCGGCACCCCGCCGAATATCATCGTGGCGTCCTATCGGGAGCAAATTCCCGATATTGGCGAGCCCTTTGGAATGTTCGCATTTTCGCCGGTGGGGGCGGCTGTCACGTTGGTGGGGGTGGCGTTTGTTTCCCTGTTGGGGTGGCGGTTGATGCCCCACCGGGAAGGCCCCAGCGCCCGGGAACGGCTGTTCAAGATCGAGGAATATATGACCGAGGCGCGCGTCACCAACGCCTCCACGGTGGTCGGACTGTCTCTGCGCGAGCTGGAAACATTGGCCGAGGGCGAGGTTGCTGTGGCCGGGCTAATTCGCGGCGAGGTCAGACGATTGGTGCCGTCGAAGCTGGAGCATTTGCGGGTCGGCGACGTGGTGATTTTGCAAGTGGACCCATCGAAATTAGCGTCCCTAATCAGCGAAACCAAAATGGAGCTGGTCGGGGAAAAGCAGCTGGATGCGGAGGCCCTGAAATCCGACGAAGTGTCGCTGATCGAGGCGGTGGTCATGCCCGGATCGCCCCTGGAAGGGCGCACCCCCTATGTGCTGCATGGGCAAACTCAAGGCGGCGTCAATCTGTTGGCAGTGGCCCGTCAGGACGAACCCATCCATGAACGGCTGGAAGAGGTGCGGTTCAGGGTGGGGGATGTGCTGCTGTTGCAGGGGGATACCGAAACCTTGCCCGATGCCGTGACAGCGGTGGGCTGTCTGCCCTTGGCAGAGCGCGGCCTGGAAAGCAGTCGCCCCAACCGGGTTGCCTTGGCAGTTGGCGTTTTTGCAGTGGCCCTGGTGCTGACCGCCATGGGTGTTGCCTCGGCTCCGGTGGCCTTTGTTGGTGCGGCTGCCGCCATGGTTATGCTGAATTTGGTAAATCTGCGGGAAGTTTACGAAAGCATCGATTGGCCGGTGATCGTCTTGCTGGCGGCCATGATCCCGGTGGGCGAAGCCTTGCAAACCACCGATGGCACCGGATTGATCGCCCAGGCAGTGGTCGGCATGAATGGGGTGTTGCCGGCGTGGGGAATCTTGGTCCTGATATTGGCGGTCACCATGGCAATGACATCGGTCATCAATAACGCGGCAACGGCGGTGGTCATGGCCCCTATCGCGGCCTCGGTGGCGACCCAATTAGGGGCCAATCCCGATGCCTTTTTGATGGCGGTGGCCATCGGCGCAAGCTCGGCGTTTCTCACCCCCATCGGACACCAATCCAACACCCTGGTGTTGGGCCCAGGGGGGTACAAATTTGGTGATTATTGGCCCATGGGCCTGCCGCTGCAGATCATTATTGGTGTCGTGGCAGTGCCGCTGTTGTTGTTGATCTGGCCGCTCTATTGAGTGCCTAGAAAGGCGTCGTCCCGGCGTAGGCCATCACCGCGCAGTATCGACCGGCGGCCTGGATGGCCCTGCACCTTGCTTCTGCGTCGGCTTCGGAAACCAAAGGCCCCGCCTTCAAGCGCACAAATTGGCCATCGGCACCTTTGTTGAAGGTGCTGGTACCCGGGTTCAACCCAGCCAGTGGGTCGGGGACAGCGGCGATGATTTCGGTCCAGCCAATGATGGCGTTGTCACGCAATCTGTATGACGCCAAATGCAGGGCGAATTGGCCGGTCAAGGCGGCAGGTGCTGCCGGTGCCACCGCCGCCACGGCGGGCGCAGGCGCAAATCCAGGAACCGGCGTGAGTGGGACTGGCCCGCCGTCGCCAACCGGGATCAAGGGTGTGGGGGCTCCGGCGGCTTGTTGCTGGGCTGGTGGGGCGGCGGCTGCCGGGGCAACCACCCCTGCCCCTTGGGACACCAGCAGGAACAGTTGGTCCACCAATTCATCCAAATCTGCCTCTACCGCCACCAAGCGTTCGATGGCGGGGCGCATGGCCTGGAAGTCCGCTTCTAGGCGCAGCAGGCCCAATTCGACCCGCTGCATCCGCCCAAGCAGGCTGTTGTCCAGGGCGGCTTCCCCCATCAACAGGGCTTCGCCCATGGGCGCATCCATTGCCGCCATCACCGGGGCCGCAGCAGGCTCCGCCATCGCTGGCGCGGCCTCTGCCATCACCGGGGTGGCCGCTGGATCGTCGGCGGGTTCGCCAATGGGGGTTTGATCGGCAACAACGATGTCCACCGGGGCACCTGGCTGGTAACCGGGGCGCAGGGCTTCGTCCTCCGCTGGCAGGCCATCGGCCATGTCGATCCCGGGAATGATGGAAATGGCCCGCTGGAAGCCATTGGTCCACACAGATCCGCCGCAACCGGTCAGAATAAACATTGCCACCGCCAGCGAAGGAACGACGCGGCGGAGAGGGTTTTTCTGGCTGTCCGGGGAGAATCGCCCGCCATCCCCATGCGAGGCGGGGCGATCACTATACCTGCGGTATCATCGTTTGATCAGGCACAACATCTAGTATGATCTATGGGATCAGCAACTTCAAGCATCGTTGCGAGGGTAAAATTTCCCAATTTCCGGGTCGACCCAGCCCTGTGGCGCTGAATCCGGCTCTATGCTAGGGTAACTGCGGCTTTTGGGGGATCGTGAGGCTTTTGATGTCGTTAAGACACCAATGCACCGGATCGAAGCCGTCGTTGCGCCTGTGGGCGGCGACGCTGGCGTTCGCCTTTGGTGCGGCCCTGGCCGCCCCGGCATTCGCTGAACCGGCATCACCCAGAACAATTATTGAAGTCCCGGGATACCCGTGGAGCGCCGTCGGCACAGTCAATTTCGAAGGCGACTTGGCCTATTGCACAGGCAGCCTGATTGCGCCGAACATGGCCGTGACCGCTGCCCATTGCCTTTGGAACGAAACCACCGACGGATGGCGATCCGTTGACACCATGCATTTCGTCGCGGCCTATCAGCGCGGCACCTATCTGGCCCAGTCCAAGGTGACGGCGATCTCGATGATCGGCGATTGGTCCGGGGCAGGGGATTGGTCCAACGATTTGGCTATTTTGCATCTAGAAAAACCCATCGGTGACATCGCCGGGTTTGTGCCATTGGGCGCGCTGCCGGATGGGGTGTCCAAGGCGGTTCAGGCCGGATACCGGGCCGACGCGCCGCACGTGTTGTCGGTGGACCAGGATTGCCCGATTACGGCTGTGAAAAGTTCGGTGGGGCTCGCCGTCCATGGCTGCGCCACGGCAATGGGGGATTCAGGCGCGCCGATCTTGTCCTATACGAACGGGCGCTATGCCCTTGTGGCCATCCATGTGGCCTCGGCCCAGGGCCAGGCCACTCCCATGGGGCTGGCGGTGCCGACGGCAGGCATCCTCCGCTCAGGCGGACTTCTGCGCACGACACTGGCCTCGGCGCGCTAACACCTCAAAAATTTTGTGCTGGTTTTGGGAAAAACTGGTGCCCACAGAAAGAATCGAACTTTCGACCTCTCCCTTACCAAGGGAGTGCTCTACCGCTGAGCTATGTGGGCGTCAGGTTTGGGAACTCGGCCGGACCTTGCCAAAAAGCGGATAACAGCGCAAGACCGACCTATGGCCAAACCCACGGGAAATGGCGGAATTGGAAAGAAAGGCGCGGAGGATGCCGCTGAACGCCAATCACGCCAGTCTGAGGCCTTGAGAGAAAACCTGCGACGGCGCAAAAATCAAAGCCGCCAACGGGCCCAATCGCCCGACCAGGCCCCTACACCGAAGAAAATCCGCCCATCCTAGGCCACCTGCGCTACAAGACCTGATGGACCGCATTCGTATTCGTGGTGGGGCAACGCTCCGGGGCACCATTGCGATCAGTGGGGCAAAAAACGCAGCGCTGCCGTTGATGGCCGCCAGCTTGCTCACCGATCAGCCCTTGGTATTGGCAAACATTCCGGGCCTGGTGGACATCAAAACCATGGCGGATTTGTTGGCAGCCCACGGGGTCGCCGTTTCTGGGCCCTCCGATGGGGAATTGACCCTAACCGCCGACACCATCACCAACACCACAGCCGATTACGAATTGGTCCGACGCATGCGGGCATCGGTACTGGTCCTGGGGCCTCTGCTGGCGCGGTTTGGTCGGGCCAGGGTGTCGTTGCCTGGGGGGTGCGCAATTGGCACGCGGCCAGTGGATTTGCATCTGGCGGGCCTCCAAGCCATGGGGGCGGACATCGACATCGTCGATGGGTATGTGGAAGCCCAGGTTTCAGGCGGCCTGACCGGGGCAAAGATCCCCTTGGCCAAGGTATCCGTTGGGGCCACCGAAAATCTGATGATGGCGGCGGCCTTGGCCGATGGTGAAACGGTGCTGGAGAACGCCGCGACCGAGCCCGAGATTGTCGATCTGGGCCAGTGTTTAGGCGTCATGGGGGCCGACCTTGAAGGTCTGGGAACCAGCCGGATCGTGATCCGCGGCCAAAGCACTTTGGGCGGTGGACGTCACACAGTGCTGCCCGATCGCATCGAAG
>JABHVE010000114.1 GCA_018658465.1 Alphaproteobacteria bacterium | reverse complement strand
GGTGGGTTCTTACCCACCAAGTGAATCTGAACGTAAGAAAATATGCGCAGATCTTGGTGGGTTCTTACCCACCAAGTGACTCTGAACGTCAGAACTAACTCGCCCCCGGGGCACGCTCATAATTTTTTGGTTTTGGGGGCGCGTTCGCCGTCCGCAGGTCGGCGGTGGCGGATGGGGTGGGATTCGAACCCACGAAACCCTCTCGGGCTTGCCGGTTTTCAAGACCGGTGCCTTCAACCGCTCGGCCACCCATCCGCATGAAAGATATAGCGAAGTTTCGCGCTATTTGTCGCCGATAGCCTCTAGGGGCAAGACCACGACAGTGCCATCGGACAGTCCGTATACCGCTGCCCGCACCCCCGACACCAGACCCACGACGATATTTGTTGCAACAAACGCATCGTGGTCGATCCAACCCAGCTCCCGCGCTGTGCCCCCGGCGAAGGTCACAATGGCCACTCGGCGATAGCCCACGGACGGCACGATGATGTCGTCGGCACCGTCGCCATTCACATCCCAGATCGCCGCCATGCCCTGTTTCCGGGATCCGATCACATGGTTGGAATACCCCGGGACGGCGGCCACGGGCACCAAGGCACCATCGGACTCTCGATAAATCGTCAGGTCGCCGGCCAAGTGGGGGGTGACTACTGCGGCGATTTCAAGGCGGCCATCCCCATCAAAGTCCGCGACCCCAATTGGGTTGAGCCAACGGTGGGAAAGTCCGATGGGGTCAGCGGCCGCGCGCAATCGAAGTACGCCGTCGGATATGGCATAGACCGCCAGGGCAGCGCCGAAGTTCACATTTGTACGCACCACTAAGATTTCGTCCTCGCCGTCGCCATCAACATCGACGATGCGGGCGCGGCGGTCTTCGAACACCAAATCTGGATCCAGTCGCACTTCGGCGATCTGACCGTCTGGGAATTCCACGGCCAGCCCCCCAGCCTCGATCGCATCTCCCAAAATGCCGTGCGCATATCGGGTGGTGGGGTCGAAAAGCCAAGCGGCGGCAATGGCACCGTCGCCGGTCTCAACAACGCCGTCGGGCAGAATTCCCGCTGGAGGTCGTTCGGGAATTACCCGCAATCCTCCCTCTGTAAACAACAGGTTGGCCCCAACCTTCATCACCAGATAGGTGACGCGATCGTCCGTGGTCCCCAGAACATGGTGGCGATCGTCCGCTTTGAATTCCACCAAGGGAATGTACGGCACACCCAATGTTGCGGGCAGTTGTTCTTGGGCAGCAACCGCACCAGCGGCGAAATTCAGGGCAAGCAGACCGGCCATCCCCAGGGATGGTTTGAAGGAATTTTTCAAAACACGAAACCTAGTTTGGCTGAAATCCGCCGGGCAGAATCGCGTTAACCCACACCGCGCCATCCAAAATAGCTTCTGAGAAATTGGAGAGATTTAGGTTTGCCGCGGAAAAATCGACATTGGTGAGATTTGCCCCGCGGAAATTCACGTTGATCATTTGGGACCCACGCAAATCGGCGTCTGACAAATTCGCATTAATGAATTCCGCCCGCGGCATATCTGCTTGCAGGATGATAACCCGGGACAAATCAGACCGGGTCAGCACAGCATCCCAAAGCAATGATCCGCTGAGATCAGCGTGGATAATGGTCGCATCATTCATACGGGCGTTGCGCAGATCCATGGCAACCATGCGGGCGTCGGTAAGGTCTGCCCGGATGAACTGAACTTTGGGGGCGTTGGTTAGGGTCAAATCTGCACCGACGAGGCTGGCCCCATCAAACCGCGCTTCGTACATCATGGCTTCTTGAATGTTCGCACCGTTCAAATTTGCCCGCTTCACGTCAGCACGATTGAAATTTGCACCGAACAAATTTGCATTGCTGAGATCTGCGCCCCCGAGAAACGCCGCGTGGAAATTTGCGCCCTCTAGGTTCGCACCTGAAAGATTGGCGCCGCGCAAATCAGCGCGTTTAAAATTGGCCCCTTGAAAGTCGCACCCCGGGCAGTTCATTGCCCGGGCGACCAGAACATCCATCTCGCTTGGGCCAAGCATCTCCGGCGGTGGCTCCCGGCCCTGGCCTTCCTGGGCGTTTAGCAGCACCAATTCGTACAACGTCGAGCTTACAAATTGACCCTCGGTGGCCCGCCGGGTGCGCGGGTCGACGGCGAATTGTCCGGGTTTGCGATAATTGTGGGTTTCAAGCATCACGGTGAACCCTTCGTCGGGCACTGCTAAGTTGCAACGCCTTTTCTCCAACAGACCTTGGTATTCTCGCTCGCCTTCAATACGCGGCAAATCCTCGCACACCCATCCCTCGCCGTACCGGGCACGCAAGAAATTGCTGAGAATGACTCCGTTTTCACGCAGCACGACATCGACCCGGGGGTCTGTGATCAGCCGGATGCCCACAAGAAATCCTTCGCCGTCAAAAAGCGCCGAAGCGATGACAGGAATTTGATAGGCCGAGGTGTGTTCAAAGATTCTGGTCTGGACCCCCAGGTCCATCGCCTTGGCCCAATATTCATTTTCGTCATCGTATTGAAAATAGATTTCGTGAAATCCACTGATCGCTTCGGGGGCGCACAGGGCGAAATCGGCCCAACTAGAGACGGGCAGGGAAGGGGGGCCGCCATTGGTGCCGCAGGCATAATCGATGTATTCGTCCACTGGTAACTCGAAGGCGTGGGCGCCAAGCTCCAAATCCCAGGCAGACGGCGCGAATAGCCCGGCCGCTTCCCGGGGATCCTCCTGGGCGAAAGCCGGCCCCGCTAACAAAGCGACGGCCAGAATTGCTTGGATTGGTCCATTTCCGCGCATTGCTGCTCCGCCCAATGTGAAGTTGGCGCACGTGTAATGATAGTATCCTGAGGGATTAATGTGGGCAATTGTCCTGGGGAACGATCACGTTGGATTGAAACCGATCCCGGGTGGTGCCACACTTCGATCAAGGTCGCATGAACGGCCGCGAACAGGAGGGTTGAGCAAATGAAAACGTTGATTGGATCATCGTTGGCGGCGTTCGGAGCGGCGTTACTGATTGCAGGAATGTTGGCCGTTCCCGGTACGGCAGCCGCCCAAGATGGTGACCCAGAGCTGGGTAAAAGGCTTTGGCTAACGACGGCGAACTGCAAGGATTGCCATGGGTCTTTGGCGAATGGTGCGCCCGACATTGCCCAGGAACCGCAAGGGTACAATCTGCGCGAAACGATTTTGACCGCTGAAGAAATGCGGGACACCGTTCGCTGCGGGCGCATCGGTGGGTTGATGCCTTATTTTCAGAGCAGCGCATGGACCGACCGTGCCCCATGCTATGGCATGATTGCGGCCGACATAGGCAACGACATCCCCGACCGTGCTGAAAGAATGCTTGCCGATCGGACGCTGAACGCACTAATCGCGTTTATTTACCGTGACTTCGTGGGTGTCGCACTGAATTTGGCGTCATGCACCGAATTGTTGGGAGAAGAAAATTCCCGCTGCAACGCGTTTCGCTAGAAATCAATTAGACCAAGACAAAAAAAAGGGGCGGGCCAAAAGGCCCGCCCCAAGTGTTTTCGCTATTCGTCGATTAAAGCGAGAAGACGAACAGAGTTGACATCCAGCCGCGCACGGGGATTTCCGCACGTTCGCTGGTCTGCAAGCGTCCACCAACCATGATGGACAGGTACTGTTTGCCGTTCACGGAATAGCTATTCCACGGTGCTTTGACGCCTGCGCCAGTGTTGAAGTGCCACACCTTTTGCAGAGTGTCGTCGGTATAAGCAGCCAGTTCACCGTTTTCAAACGCGGTGAAAATCAGGCCACCAGCGGTCGCCAATACACCGGATTTGCCCGGGTACGGGTTACCTTGCTGCGCAGTCTTCAGTCCGGTTGTCACGTCATAGCCGGTAATCAGGCCATAAGATGGCATGCGGACGCGAGACCCTTCGCGACGACGACCGAGTTCATCGATGGCGCCAGCAGGACCAGCCTCTGGATCCATACCATCCAACGTGATGGCGGCGATGTTCATGTGGGTTTGACACCCATCTTCACCCGACATATAGGCGATCATCGTGACTGGATTGTAAGCCGGCCGCTGCCAACGCGCGCCGCCCGGCAGAGCAGGGCAAGCCGTTTTGGCTTCGGTATCCGCACGGGCCCAACGGGTCGCGGGGATATAGGTTTGCAGTTGCAGATTGGGATCATATTCGACCGGTTTGCCGGTCTTGGGGTCAATCCCTGCGGTCCACGTTGTGCGGGCCACATACTGCTCGGCATTGATGAAGTCGCCGTTTTCACGGTCCAACTGATAGATGAAACCGTTACGGCCAAAGTGCAGAACCGTCTTGCGGTCTGTACCACCGAACGGAGCATCAATCAGCATGTGAACGCCATTTTCGTCATAATCCCATGACTCGTTTGGCGTGTATTGGAAGAACCATTTCAGTTCGCCCGTATCGATATCCCAAGCCATGGCGCTGTTCGAAAACAGATTGTCGCCAGGACGGAATTCAGGGTCGAACATGGGCACAGGCTGAGCAGTACCCCAAATGGTGACCCGTTGTTCGACATCATAGGAGCCAGTGGTCCAAAGCGAGGCACCGCCGGTTTTCCAAGCGCCGTGATCGTCGGCCCACGTTTCGTGGCCGAATTCACCCGGTCCTGGGACCGTATATTGACGCCATACTTCTGCACCAGTTTCGATGTCGACTGCTGCGATCCAACCGCGGGTTCCGCCGTCACCACGGCTTTGGCCAACCAGCAACTTGCCGGCCGCGGCAATCGGGGCTGCGGTGAAGTTTTCGCGTTCCATACGCGGCGTATCGGCGGCCGCGCCCTTGATGTGGTCGACACGGGCAATCTGGACGTCCCAGTTGAATTCGCCTGTGTCACGATCAACGCTGATCACACGACCATCGGTGAGATTGTGCAAAATGGCATTTTCCCACATGGCGATGCCACGGGTACGGCGATTTTCGTCGGTGGACACGGCTGCATCAGCCTTCCACACCACGACACCGGAATCACCAGATCGCAGGTCGATCTTGTAGATCATGCCGTAACCGCCATCGATCCACATGATGCCGTCGTCAACCAAACCGTTGCTTTGATTGTCGCACTGGCTGTCGCCAAGCAGGCAATCGTTCATCGGCACGGTAAACGCGACTTTCAGACCACCGATGGTGTTGCGGTTGATCTGATCCAGCCGGGTGTAACGATGGCCGGAATAGTTTTGCAGCTGAGTAAGCCAATTTTGGGGCTCTCTATCCGCTGCCTCCAAACGCGACTGCGTCACGTTAAATGCCATTGCTGGCATTGCCACGGCTGTGGCCAAAACCCCGCCGAGGATCGCTGTTGTCACGGCACGCAGCCGTGAATTGGTCTTGTTCATTTTCAAAGGGCCTCCCTTGCCCGATTGTTGAGCGGGAGGCGCAGGGCATACTTAGACTAGCCCGTTTTTTACGACCCCCGGGTACCCGTATTAGGCTTCCAAAATGCCGGGGAGTCAACAGGTGGGAGGGGGCGGCTGGGATTAGTTCCCGTTCTTAGAAAACCCTTGTACCGCTTCGAATCCTTCAAATTGCGGAGGCCCAAGATATACATCTTTGGCGCTACCTGCGCTGGAGTGAGCGGCTCTGAATGCCTCGGATTTGGTCCAATCTTCAAAATGCCCCTGGGACTCCCAACTGGTGTGGGAGGCATAAAGCGTGTGATCCTCTGCCTCCGGGCCCTTCAACAAGCTGAATTCGCCGAACCCTGGGACATCTTCCAAGTGGGAATCGCGCTCCGCCCAGATCCGCTCAAAGTCGGCTTCTTTACCCTTGGCGATTCGAAATCGGTTCATGGCGATGTACATAGTCTTAGATCTCCGTTTCTGGTCAGTGTGTTGGTAAGCAAAAGTTGATCGTGCCCGCCCTCGAATTCATTACTATGTGGCGCACAATCAAAAACCGTAATCGTTGGCTGGTCCGACCACTCAACTGGTTCAAACAATACCGTAATCAATTTTTCAATTTGGGAGAGATATCCTCATGTCGACATTCCGTACAGCCCTTGCCTCGGCGGTCGCTGGCGCCGCGCTCCTCGCCACCTCAGCGCTGCCCACACATTCCGCCGAAATGAAAGCCGTCCTTACTTTGGATGCCGCCAACGCCATGGTCCAGGGCTGTTTGACCCTGGCCTCCGAAAACGGCTGGGCCATGCACGTGACCGTGCTGGACGACGGCGCCAACCTAAAAGCCTATGCCCGTATGGATAACTCCATGCTTTTGGCCCAGGACATCTCCATGGGCAAAGCCCGCACATCGGCAATGTTCCCCGGACCCACCAGCATGTTGGGTCAGATGGCTTTTGGTGAGGGCGCGGCCAACCCGTTTGCATTCATCCCTGGCGTGATCTTTTTCGCCGGTGGCCTGCCGATCATGTCCGGCGGCGCCCATGTGGGCGGTATTGGCGTAAGCGGAGCCCAAGCCGACGAAGACGAACAGTGCGCCCAGGCGGGTATTGATGCCGCCGCAGCCGCTGGGCTTCTTTAACTCTTTTTGCTTTTTAGCGGCGTCCGGGGCTTTTTGACCCGGGCGCCGCTTTTTTGTTTGGCGATTAAGCCCTAGAAAGGCGCAAAGGCCGCCGCGCGACCTTTTGGTACAAGCCATAGCTGCCGCTGAACACCGCGTTCCAGGCGAGGTCGCCCACCAGCATGTATCCATAGAAGGGCAGGGCCAGCACATAGCAAAGCGTCAGGCCAGCCATCGTCGGGGCATACATGCCCGAAAACGCCCACACAGCGAGGTTGGTGACCACGAAGAACACTGTGGAACCGGCAACCGAGCCGCCGGCAACCGCTCCGATCCGCGGAAATTTGCGGGCGGCAGCGCCCAAACCGACAATAGCCAAGAAGCTTGCGTAAACCGCCGCCATGATCCCCGGGTTATAGAACCCAATGAACACGTCGCTGATCACCAAAACGCCCGGCACCAGCAACCACATCATCCAATTTTTGCGAACGTTCAGCCCCATGAACAGGGCAAGGGCCGCCACCGGCGCCACGTTGGGCATATGGGGGACCAAACGGGCCACCACGGTTACGACTGCAAACGCGGCAACGAATCCCCACAGAGCTCGGTTATTCATCTGCAAATCCCTCAAATTTCCAATGGACAATATCGCCCGGCTGCACAAGATATTGATCTGCACCGATCGGAACCATCGCATTGTTCACCCAGTAAATCCAGAAGTGGTTATCGGTGCCATTCACGCTGTCACCAATGCGGTCGACCGAGGTTCCAAGCCCTTCGAACACCTGGGTTTCAAACGTTACCCCGGCGTCGGCAACGACGCTTTCCAAAAGTGTCAGCAGGGTAAGATCCGGCGTCACCTCAAGATCTGGAAACAGCGAAACTTCGCCGCCGCCGAAATCAATCATGATGCTCGCATGGTCCGTGCGCGGCGCCAACACCTGGCTTTCGGACGCTTGTTCCAGTCCACCGCTCCAAACCACACCACCGCCGAAACCAATAACCAACGCGACGACAGCCGCAAGAATCGTAAGTCCAAACGCTCTCATCCTATTTTCCTCCATCAAGTTGAGTGGAGGGGGGCGACGAAGCCCGAGCCGGACGATCGCCGACCCAACGGTTCAATGAGCGTTGAAAGCTTTGATTACATGCGAACACGGCGTCACCCATTGGGTTACCTCCACAGCAGGACCAAACAGCGCCACCGCGGAAGTCCGCACCACCAAAGCAACCCCGCCCGGTGGATGGGTGACGTTCGACGGCAGGTCTCCTGGCTTGTGGGTCGGTGCCCAACGTCCGCCTTCCCGGTTTCCCGGCGGCACAATGGACGTGGGCTCGCCACACACAGTTGCGGGGGCAGCCACGGCATTGGCGGACAAATCCGCCGCACCGCATTCCCTCTTCATCCCCTCTCGGGGAACCGTCTGTCAGAAGTGTAGGATCGTCTTAAACCTTGCGCAAGCGTCGCAGCTTTGTTTAGGACGAAAGAGCCGTCAAAGCGTCCAACCCTGCGGCAAAAAATTCCTGAACCGCCGCAATCGCCTGATCGTCACTTGTGCCTTCAGCAGCATCAAAAACTGCCGACCAAGTTATGGTCGATGTGCCGTCCAAATTGTTGGAAACACTCATGGTGGCTTCGAATTTGGTCACAGGAAGACTGGTTTCCTCGGCTGCGTAAACTAGCGTCAAGCGGGTGCCATCCCATTCCACCAGGCGGTCGCGCATGGTTTCGCCGGACACCAACGGCAACACGCGAATGGCTCCTTCGGCGCGCGGATCCCCCGCGGGATAACGGGCCGCTTGGGCAGCCCACGGATGCCAGTAACCGATCCCTTGGAAATCACCGACCACAAGCCACAGTCTGATGGGAGTGGTGGCAGCGGTTCGAATTTCCGTGGCGGTCAATTTGCCAGGCAGATTGTCGAAGGGATTCACTGCGTCATACACAGCGACGACCTGCAAACTAATTGCCGGAGGTGGCGCGCACCCCGCAATCAGAACGAAACCGGCAAGGGATAGGGATGACAGCAAACGGCGTCCAACGAGTCCCATTTCAGCTCCTAGATTTGGGCAACCCTAAGCAACCTCTGGCACTACACTAGACTTGGGCCCAGGGTACAACAAGCCTGGGGTGGCCATCGGGATGGATTGTGCCCGACGGATTGTTGGGCTAACCAATGGACACACTCAAAACCCCACAAGGATTTTACAGTGCTCTTGCCTTGGCCGCGTCTCGCCACCCTGTTTTTCGTCGTTGTCATCGCGGGCCTACCCGCCACCGGCGCCCTGGCCCAAGATCCCGCCGGATTTGAAGCCTGGGTGGAGGCTTTGCGGGTTGAGGCTTTGGAGAAAGGCATCTCCCAGGAAACCGTGGACGAGGCCCTGACGGGGCTAGAGGCCCCTCTCCCCAAAGTCGTCGAACTGGACCGCAATCAGCCAGAATTCGTTCTGACGTTGGAGACCTATTTGTCCCGGGTTGCCACCCAATCCCGCGTCGCCATGGGAAAACGGATGTTGGCCGAACATCGGGCGCTGTTCGATGCCGTGGCAGACCGGTACGGGGTCCAGGCGCGATTTGTCGCCGCGTTCTGGGCGGTGGAATCGGATTTTGGCCGGGTCCAAGGCAGCTTTTCCGTCATTCAGGCCTTGGCAACACTGGCATTTGACAACCGCAGAAGTTCGTTTTTTCGCACGCAGTTATTCGCGGCTCTTGAGATTTTGGATGAGGGCAGCGTGACGCTGGCAAATTTCAAAGGCTCGTGGGCCGGGGCTTTGGGTCAACCGCAGTTTTTGCCCTCGGTATTCTTGCAGTCCGCTGTGGATTTCGATGGCGACGGCCGCCGGGATATCTGGGGCAATACAGCGGATGTGATCGCCTCTGCGGCCAACCATTTGAAGGATCTTGGGTGGCAGGGGGATCAGACCTGGGGACGGGAAGTCACCTTGCCCGATACTTTCGACACCGGCCTTGCCGGATTGGCCACGTCAAAGCCCATCGGTGACTGGCAGGCCCTGGGTGTGCGCCGCATTGATGGCACCGATCTGCCAACCCGCCAGCTGTCATCGTCCATTGTTTTGCCCGAGGATGGCGACAGTTCCAGGGCGTTTCTTGTCTACAATAACTACCGATCCATTCTGCGGTGGAATCGATCAGACTTTTTCGCCATTGCCATTGGGTCCCTTGCCGACCGTATTGGGGATGGGTAGACTACCGCATCTGGCCCAGTCCGCTTAGGCTGCCACAAGATGTGCGCCACTCACCCGTCCACTGAATTGTCCGTTGAACCATCCCCCTGGGATCTCCGAGGCTTTGTTCGCTTTGGGGCAATGGCAGCGTTCGCACTGGTATTGAGCGCCTGCGCCCAAACCCAATTGGCCGTCTATGCGGTGAAGGAAATTGCCCGGGAAATTCCCACCGAACCAGGCGGCGTTTATAAGGTTGGCCAGCCCTATCAAATCAACGGGATTTGGTACACGCCAGCCGAAGATTTTGCCTACGACGAAACCGGCATTGCCTCGTGGTATGGGCGGCCGTTTCATGGTCAGCGGACGGCCAACGGCGAGATCTACGATATGAACGCCCTGACCGCGGCCCACAAGACTTTGCCGATGCCGTCTTATGTGCGGGTCACAAATTTGGAAAACGGCCGATCGTTGATTTTGCGCCTGAATGACCGGGGCCCATTCGTGAATGGACGCATAATCGATGTGTCGTACCGGGCAGCCCAATTGCTGGGATTTTCCGAAAAGGGCACGGCACGCACCCAGGTGGAAATCGTCGATGGACCTTCGGAAAATCTTATCGCCGCCCGCGCCGCTAATCCGGCGGGTGGCCGGGATTTAGAAGTCGCCGCAGCGCCCCGACCGCCGGTGGCGGTGGACGAACTGCCACCCCTGGCCGGCGTCGACTTGGCCCCAGTGGATGACGGGTTCCAGCGGGTTGTCGGTTTGGGGATCGAACCTGGGGTCTTGGTGTTCGATGTGGCGCCAACGGATATGTTCATCCAGGCGGGTGCCTTCGCGGTTTACGACAGCGCCAACAAGCTTCGAGCAGAGCTGGCATACTTGGGCCAAGTGGAAATCAGCGCCATCACCGTGGAGGGCCGCCAATTGTACCGGGTTCGCATCGGCCCCATTGCCTCGGTTGCCCGGGCTGACGCCACCCTGGCTGTGGTTATCGACCAAGGTCACCCCGAAGCCCGCATCGTGATTGAATAAACGAGGTGAAACCTCTCACCACAATTTGACCAAATTTACTTGGTATTCGAGACCTCCAATTAACATCGGATCCCCATGATCGCATTTCTCCGCCCTGCATTTATCTCTGTTGCCATTGCCATATCCAGTTTGGCCCTGGTCATCCCCGCTAATGCGGTGGAAACCATCGCAAGGCATGCCATTCTGATCGACACCAGCACCGGCACCGTCTTGATGGAAAAGGACGCTGATGTGGCGACGGCGCCGGCATCCATGAGCAAGATCATGATGCTGTATTTGCTGTTTGAACGCTTGGCGGAGGGCAACCTCACCATGGAGGACACCTTTGCCGTCAGCGAAAAAGCGTGGCGCATGGGCGGATCAAAGATGTTTGTGGGTGTGAACACCCGGGTAACCATTTCTGATTTGCTGCGGGGTGTCATTGTTCAGTCGGGCAACGACGCGTCCATCGTCATTGCCGAGGGTTTGGGCGGCACAGAATCGAATTTCGCGGTTGAAATGACCGATCGGGCGGTGGAAATGGGGCTTACCAATAGCGTGTTCAAGAACGCCACGGGGTGGCCCGAAGAAGGCCATGTGATGAGCGCCCGGGACATCGGCATATTGGCATTGCGGCTGATTACGGATTTTCCCCAATATTATCCAATTTTTGCGGAAACCAGCTTCACCTATAACGAAATCAAGCAATCCAATCGCAACCCGTTGCTGTACGACTTTCCCGGTGCCGATGGCCTAAAGACCGGCCACACAGATGCCTCTGGATATGGCTTGGCGGGATCCGCCGTGCGCAATGGTCGCCGCCTGATCATCGTGTTGAACGGCTTGGACTCGGTCCAAGACCGGGCCCGTGAAGCGGAACGTTTGCTTGATTGGGGATTCCGGGAATTCGCCAATTACACCTTGTTCACCGAAGGCGAAGTCGTGGACAACGCCCCGGTGTGGTTGGGAGCCCAGGCCACCGTGCCATTGGTCATTGGGGAAGAATTGACCCTCACACTCAGCCGCACCGCCCGTCGCAACATGACCGTAAAAACCGTATTCCAAGGCCCCATCCCGGCGCGAATTGAAACCGGGACCGAACTGGCAAAGCTGGTGATCGAAGCGCCGGACACTCCAAGGGTGGAATTACCCTTGTTTGCCGGTGCGGATGTCGACCGCCTGGGGGTATTCGGCAGATTGGGGGCGGCGGTGAGTTTCCTTGTGTGGGGTGCGGTCACCGAGTAAACCGTGGCCTTATGACAGAGCGCGACCAATCAGCTGGCCGATTCATTACCTTTGAAGGCGGGGAGGGAAGCGGTAAATCCACCACCACCGCCGCCTTGGTCACATCATTGTCCGCTTCCGGGCTTTCCGTGTTGGCGACCCGCGAACCAGGCGGTGCCCCCGGGGCCGAACACATCAGAAGTTTATTGGTTTCTGGCGCAGTGGATCGGTGGGATCCCATGGCCGAAGCCTTGCTGCATTTCGCCGCCCGCCGAGAACATCTGGAACATACCATCCGCCCAGCATTGGAGGATGGGACCTGGGTGGTTTGCGACCGCTTTTACGATTCGACTATGGCCTATCAAGGGTATGGCCAAGGCCTAGGCCCCGTCGCGGTGCGCAATCTGCAATTTGTGGCCCTTGGCGATTTTGCTCCCGATTTGACGATTGTGTTGGATATCCCGCCCCAGGATGGCCTGGGCCGGGAAATTAATTCCGACGCCTCGGATGAGACCCGATATGGCCGCATGGGAGCGGAATTCCACGCCCGGGTCCGCGATGGATTTTTGGCCATCGCCGCCGCCGAGCCCGATCGCTGTGTGGTCATCGACGCCGCCCAATCACTTGACGATGTCCAAGACGCGATTTGGCAAACCGTCTCCGATCGATTGGGGGTTACTTCCCATGGCGGATGATCCAGTCGGTCCAACCGCCCCCCGTACAATCGGACCCCTAATTGGCCACGCCGCGGCTGAAAAGACACTGGTTGACGCCTGGACCAGCGGCCAGATGCCAAATGCCTGGTTGATCTCAGGACCAAAGGGCATAGGCAAGGCATCGTTGGCCTACATGTTCGCCAGCTTAATTTTGAAGGGCGAGGGAGGGGACCTATTTGGCGATGTCCCCGTTGGCTTAGAAATGGCCCCAGATGATCCGGTGTCGGCAATGGTCATAAACAGCACCCATCCCGACCTGGTGGTGGTGCAACGGACGGTCAACGAGAAGACCAAACGTATGCGCGAAGAAATCGTCATCGACGATGCCCGCAAAGCATCTGGGCTTTTCGCCCGCACATCTTCCGCCGGGGGCTGGCGGGTGGTGATCGTCGACGCAGCAGACGAGCTTAACAAAAATTCCGCAAATGCTCTTTTGAAATTGGTGGAAGAACCCCCGGAAAAGGCGGTGGTTCTGTTGGTGGCCCATCGGCCCGGCCGGGTGCTTTTGACCTTGCGCTCCCGGTGTCGACATTTGCGATTGGGGGCGCTGACCAGCGACCAGGTGGCGGCTGTCCTTGCTGCCCATCATGCCGATACCGACACTACGGCAGCGTCGTCTGCCGCGCTGGCGACCTTGGCCGAGGGCAGCCCCGGGCGCGCTTTGCGCTTGGCCTCGGTGGACGGCCTGGCGTTACACGGGGCGATGCTGGAGATTTTGGCAGACCTGCCCGACATGGATATTCCGGCCCAGCACAAATTCGCCGACCGCATGGCGCGCGGCGGGAATACGGAAACCTACCGGGTGTTTTCTGAACTCTTATTGGGCTGGATGACCCGGCTGATTCAAACCGGGGCAGGGCACCCCCCAGCGATGGCGCCGCCGGGGGAAGCCGATCTGTCGGCGCGGCTGTTACCCCGTCGCAGCCTTGATCAATGGGTGGGCCTGTGGGAAAACGTCACGGAGGATTTGGCCAAAGGCCAAGGCCTCAACCTTGACCGCAAGCAGGTGGTTTTGAACCTGTTTTCGACCCTCCAGGAAGCCATCGCCCAGTGACGAAGCAGCCCTATTACATCACCACCCCAATTTATTACGTCAACGACGTGCCCCATATTGGCCACGCCTACACGACGGTGGCGTGCGATGTTTTGGCGCGGTTCATGCGCCTGGATGGCCGTGATGTGAAATTTTTGACCGGCACCGACGAGCACGGCCAAAAGGTGGAAAAATCAGCGGCCAAGGCGGGGGCCGATCCCCAACATTTTGTCGACAAGGTTTCGCAAAATTTTCGCGATTTGGCGGCGCTGATGAACATCTCCAACGACGACTTCATCCGCACAACCGAAGACCGCCACCGGGAAGCATGCCAAGGCTTGTGGAAAGCCATCCAAGCAAACGGCGACGATATCTATTTGGGGTCGTACGCCGGTTGGTATTCCGTGCGCGACGAAGCATTCTACGGCGAAGACGAATTGAAAGACGGCCCCGGCGGTAAAAAAATCGCACCATCGGGGGCCGAAGCAGAATGGGTCGAAGAGCCATCGTATTTTTTCCGCCTGTCCGCGTGGGGCGATCGCTTGCTAGAATTGTATGAAAGTAATCCCGATTTCATTTTGCCGGAATCCCGGCGCAACGAAGTCCTAAGTTTTGTCAAAGGCGGTTTGCGGGACTTGTCGATTTCTCGCACCAGTTTTCGTTGGGGCATCCCTGTGCCAGATGCGCCAGATCACATTATGTACGTATGGATGGATGCGCTCACCAACTACATGACGGCGGCCGGCTACCCCGACACGGAGTCGCCAGATTACAAGCGGTACTGGCCAGCCGACGTGCACATGGTGGGCAAGGATATTTTGCGGTTCCACGCGGTCTATTGGCCGGCGTTTTTGATGGCGGCAGGGCTAGAGCCGCCGCGCCGGGTGTTCGCCCATGGTTGGTGGACCATCGAGGGCGAAAAAATGTCCAAATCATTGGGCAACGCCATTGATCCGGTCGCTCTGATCGAAAAATATGGCCTGGATCCGTTGCGCTATTTTCTGATGCGCGAAGTGCCGTTCGGCAACGATGGCAACTTTTCCCAGGAAGCGTTCATCAACCGCGCCAACGGCGACCTTGCCAATGACCTGGGCAACCTGGCCCAGCGGGTGCTCAGCATGGTCCAGAAATATTGTGACGGGGCGGTGCCAACTCCCGGCGACCACACCGACGATGACAAGGTGTTGTTGGGTGCAGCGACCGACATGGTGGGCCTTGCCCGCACCGCAATGGATCGCCAGCAAATCCACACCGCTGTGGCTTGCATCTGGGATGTGGTTGGCCAGGCAAATCGATATGTTGATTCCCAGGCGCCGTGGAAGCTGCGCAAGACCGACCCGGCGCGCAATGCCACCGTGCTGTATGTGCTGACCGAGGTGATCCGCCATGTGGGGATCATGGTCCAACCCCTGGTTCCCGATACGGCGGGGCGGCTTTTGGATCAATTGGTGGTGCCCGCGGACGCTCGTGATTTCGACCAACTGGGGCAGGGCGGGGCGCTAACCCCCGGCACGGCTTTGCCGGTGCCGGAAGTGTTGTTCCCCCGTATCGAAACATGAGACATCATGTTTGTTGATAGCCACTGCCACCTAGATTTTCCAGATTACGCCGACGATTTGGATGCGGTGGTGGCGCGGGCAAACGAGGCCGGGGTCGTCGCCATGGTGACGATTTCGACCCACTTGGACCATGCCGAGAAGTTGCGGAAAATCGCCGAACGATTCGACGGGGTCTACAGCACCGTCGGCGTTCACCCCCACGAAGCCAAAGATCACCAATCTGTCACGGCCTCGCAAATAGAGGATTTATGCGATTTCCCAGAAGTCATCGGCATTGGGGAGTCAGGCCTGGATTTTCACTACGAGCACAGCCCGCGCGATGACCAGGAAAAATCCTTCCGCATCCACATTGCCGCTGCCCGTGAAACCGGGTTGCCCTTGATCGTGCATTCCCGCGGGGCCGACCAGGAAACGGTGGACATTCTGGCCGACGAAATGGCCAAGGGGCCGTTCAAGGGTGTGATCCATTGTTTCAGCACCGGCAAAGGTTTGGCAGAGGGCGCAATGGCCCTGGGCTTTTACGTTTCCGTGGCCGGGATCGTGACCTTTAAGGCCGCCGACGAACTGCGATTAACCGTCACCGATTTGCCCCTGAACCGTTTGCTTGTGGAAACCGATGCGCCGTTTCTGGCGCCCGTGCCCAATCGGGGAAAGCGCAATGAACCGGCGTTTGTTGTCCACATCGCGCGGCAGATCGCCGATCTGAAATGCATCACCATGGACGAGCTAGCAGACACCACCACGGCAAATTTCTTTGATCTGTTTGATCGGGCGGAGCGCCCCTTGATTGACCGGGCGGAGCGCCCAAGGGAATGAAGGTCACCATCCTTGGCTGCGGAGCATCGGGCGGCGTGCCGCGCATTGGCGGAAAGGATGGGGCGGGGGACTGGGACAACTGTGACCCCACCG
>JABHVE010000068.1 GCA_018658465.1 Alphaproteobacteria bacterium | reverse complement strand
TGTTGAGCCGGTTGATGCGGTCAATAAAGATGACCCCGGGTTCGGCGTAGCTGTATGTGGCGCGCATGATCTGATCCCACAGATCGCGGGCCTGCATCACCTTGTACGACGCCCCATCGAAGGTTAGCTCCCACGGGCCGTCCTCGCGCACCGCCGCCATGAAGGCATCGGTCACCAGAACCGACAAATTGAACATGCGCAGGCGACCGGGTTCCTGCTTGGCGGCAATGAACGCCTCGATATCCGGGTGGTCGCACCGCAGGCCCGCCATCATCGCCCCGCGCCGGTGCCCCGCCGACATGATCGTGCGGCACATGGCGTCCCACACATCCATAAAAGACAGTGGCCCCGATGCATCGGCACCGACGCCTTTGACCGCAGCGCCTTTGGGTCGCAGGGTCGAGAAATCGTAGCCGATGCCACCGCCCTGCTGCATGGTCAGGGCAGCTTCTTTCAAGGCATCGAAAATACCGGCCATGTCGTCGGCCACCGTGCCCATGACAAAGCAATTGAACAGGGTGACATCCCGACCGGCTCCGGCCCCCGCCAAAATGCGCCCGGCTGGCAAAAACCGGAAATCGGTCAGGGCGTCATAGAATTCGTCTTGGAATGCCTCTGGTTCCGCCTCCGCCGACGCCAAAGCGCTGGCGACCCGCGCCCACGACTCCTCGATGGATTTGTCGACGGGGTCCCCATCGGCAGATTTCAGACGGTATTTCATGTCCCAGATTTGCTGGGAAATTGGCGAAACGGAGACCATGGATGCGCTCAATACAAAGTAAATGGACGTTCAAATAAGCAGAGGCGCGGAATGGCTCGGCGCACCTGCCCGGTCAGAGTTTACTGGGGTAAAGGCCGAAAGTACACGGTTTGTTCTACCCCAAGCATCCACCGAATTTGGCGGTAACACCCAAGGAACACAGCGGGTTCTGATCGTTCATCCACACCATGCACAGGCTGTGGATACTTTGGCCCACAGCCCGCCAGAAGCTAGGAGAAGTTAGTCGCGCGAGCAGATCGTGACACGGCTTCGTGTCACGTGAATCTGATCGGCCATAAAACTACGGCATTTCCTGCAACGCCCGAACCACGGTGACCCGGGCGGTGATGGTGGCGATCAGCCCGGCCAGCAGGGGCAGGGCGGCCAGCACGGCCCAGGCCCCTGCGGTAATAGTCACGGTGGGCAGCAACGACCCTTCGATGGGGGCGGCGATTGCCCGTAAAATTCCCAATGTTGCGGCGCCCAGGGCCAACCCCACCACGCCGCCGCGCAGGGATAAACTCATGGCGTGGGCTTGGAATTGCCCGGCGATATAGGAATCCCGGGATCCCACCAAATGCATCAGTTCGATCACTTCCCGGTGGATGGCCAGCCCAGCGCGGGTGGCAAAAATCACAGTCCCGGCCCCGGCCAGGGCCACCAACGCCACAATGAAGGCCGAGGTGACCTGCACGGAGCGGCCAAAATCCGACAATCGCTCGGTCCAATATTGGTGATCGTCCAGGCGTGCGCCCGGCACGGCGTTTTCCAACAATGTCCCCAGGGCGTCCAAATCGAGCTGTGTCCCGGCTTCCAATCGCACATCAATCAATTGCGGGATGGGCAATGTCAGGGGAACGTCGCCTTGGCCCAACCACGGCTCCAGCAGCCGGGCGATTTCATCGTCGGCCAAGGGGGTCGCTGATCGCACCCCGGCGGTTGACCGCAACAATGATAGCGCCCGGGCCATGGGTTCCCCGGGATCCTCAGCCCGCGTGTTCGACGCGGCGATTTCAACTGTGATGGTGCCCTCTAATCCGATATTCCATTTGTCCACCGAGCGGTTAACGGCCATGCCCGCCGCCACCGAAAGGGTCGCCAAATAGACCATCACGGCAACGATCCAGGGCACAAAGCGCCCCGACCCGTCTTCCCCCAATGGTAAATCGAAATGCTGGCGGAACATTTATTTGGCGCCGCTGATGCCAAATGTGCCGTGATCCAGCTCCATCACCGGATAATTGAATTGCGAGATCAGCCGGTGGTCATGGGTGGCGATGACCACCGTGGTGCCGATGCGATTAAGCTCTTCGAACAGCCGCATGATGCGCACGCCCTGGTATTCGTCGACGCTGCCTGTGGGCTCGTCGGCCACCAGCAAATTGGGGCGGCCGATAACCGCACGGGCGATGGCAACCCGCTGCTTTTCCCCGTCGGACAAGGTCGGCGGCTTGGCATCCAAATGATCCCCCAAGCCCACCCAATCCAACAATTCGGTCACATGGTCGCGAATGATGTCTTCCCGCACCCGACCGATGCGTAAGGTCAACGCCACATTGTCCCGTGCCGACAAATGGTCCAACAGGCGAAAATCCTGAAACACCACGCCGATGCGCCGGCGCAGGCCCGGCAATACGGAGCGCCTGGTCCTGGCGATATCCCGGTTGAAAATGCGCACGACGCCGCCGGAAGCCCGGTGGGCCAGGTACATCAGCCGCAATAACGAGGTTTTTCCGGCACCACTGGGGCCGGTCAAAAAATGAAAGGATCCAGGCCTTAGGTGGAAATTAATCCCCCGCAAAACTTCTTCGTCGGCGCTGTAGCCCATGGCCACATCCTGAAACCGCACCACCCGTAGCCACCTTTCAGAAACTGCAAATTCGTGTTGCAATAACAAAGGATTGCACAGGCCAAAGGCCTGCGTCCAGTGGCGTCCAGTGGGGCGCTGGCAACCTTGCTTCCCAGAGGCCGACAACCTATAAGGTTTGGGTCCTAGGCGTTATTTGAACGTATGATTCTAACCTGCCCATCGTGTGACTCTCGCTACTCCGTTGACCCGGCGACTTTGTTGCCGAACGGTCGCACGGTGCGCTGTGCCAATTGCGCGCACACTTGGACCGCACCTCCCCCCGCTGACATGCCAAAAACGGTGGATGACGCACCGGCCCCTGCGGAGCCTGTGGCAGCAGCACCGCCGCCGCCTGCACCCGAGCCAGAACCCGAGCCCGAGCCCGAGCCCGAACCTGAGCCAGAACCAGAACCTGAGCCAGAGCCTGAGCCTGAGCCTGAGCCAGAACCTGAGCCCGTCGACGAGGACGTCGACGAGGACGACGCCGCAGATTTTGGCGACGACAGCCATTTAAAGCCGCAGCTCGAAGCCGGCGACGACGTTGATGATGATTTTGAAGTCCCCAGCATTGATGATGTGACGGTCGAGGCCACCTCGAATTTGGCATCACCAAAGGGCCGGGCGAAGCGCCGCTTGAATGTCGGTGCCCTAATCGGCTGGTCCAGCCTTGTGGCGTTTTTGGGGGTCGTCATTGGCGGCGGCTGGTTCATGCGCGACACGGTGATGGAAATTTGGCCACCTTCGACCAAACTTTACGAACTGGCCGGGCTGACACCGGGACGGCTTTATGCATTAGCCCTGAACGAAGTGACCCCGTCTCAGGTGATCGAAGGCGACGTAACCGTCATCGTCATCACCGGAGAAATTATCAACATCACGGAAGAACTTCAGGCTGTTCCCCGCATGCGCGGCGCGATTCTTGACGGCGATGCAGCAGAAATATTTACCTGGACGTTTGATCCCCCGGCGGTTGAAATATCTGCAGGGGAGACCATTGAATTCAACACCCGGGTTCCCAATCCGCCGGAAGGCGCCAGGGGCGTTTTAGTCACGTTTATCGAAGACGAATAGCCTGGTCCGGTGATTACAGCGCCCTGCCGGCTCAACAGGCGGCGGCTTCTTAAAAATTTATCAACTGTATTGCTGGACACTCAGCTCGCCCCACCATTTTTTCGTACCCTGGGGCACGGGGCCGGACCTTGGACAATCACGAAGAACAAACGTTCAAAGCAATTGTGGTGGATGACGACCCATCCATGTGTGACTTCGTTGCGTTAATCGCCGCCGACCAGGGGTTGTCGGTCGTCTCCATCACCGACCCGCGAAAATTCAAGGCCGCATACAGCGCAGATATCGATCTGATTTTTTTAGATCTTCTTATGCCTTCGATCGATGGCATCCAATTGCTGCGGTTTTTGGCCGACAATCAAAGCCAAGCGGTGATTGTGATCATGAGCGGTGTGGACCAAGACATCTTGACCGCCGCCGAAAATATCGCCACCGATCATGGCCTGCGCACCCTTGGTTTACTGACGAAACCGCTTTCCCCAGCAAACCTGATCTCCATGATCGATCGTTTCAAATCGATGGTGGTGGCAAATTCACACAAATCGGGATTTGCCGATGGCATGGCCCGCGGTGGTTCAGACGAGCTGCCGTCATTGAACGAATTGCGCGATGTGATCGCGAACCGGGGCCTTGAGGTTTTTTACCAACCGAAAGTGTCCTTAGGCGAGCGCCGTGCGTCGGGTGCCGAGGCGTTGGTTCGGTGGAATCACCCATCAAAGGGCTTTATCCCGCCCGATTATTTCGTCCCGTTTGCCGAAAAATACGATTTGATTGACGACTTAACCCAGGTGGTCGTGGAGTCTGTGTTTGCATTTTCCCAGAACTGGCTGGCGGCAAACGCGCCCATTCATTTTTCGATCAATCTGAGCCAATTCAATTTGGCGGATTTGGCGCTTCCTCAAAAGCTTGCCGACTTGGCGCAGAAATATGGCGTGCCATCTGGATCATTTACTTTGGAGATTACCGAAACCGGCTTGATCACCCATTCCAAGAACGACTTGGATGTGTTGACCCGGCTGCGGCTGAAAGGTTTTCAATTATCTATTGATGACTATGGCACTGGTCATTCGTCATTGGCGCGCCTTAGCAAAATGCCCTTTCGTGAATTGAAAATTGATAAGATTTTTGTGGATCGCTGTGACACCGACCGCGACAGCCAAATCATCACGATGAATACGATCGAACTGGCCAAAAGGTTGGGCCTACGCGTGGTCGCCGAAGGCATCGAAAAAGAATCCCAAATGGCAGTGCTGCACGATCTGGGTTGCGACCAGGGTCAGGGGTATTTGTTCTCCAAACCCTTGGCCCACGACGATTTCAGGCATTGGTACCAGTCCCAGTAGGGAGGACTTGGCCGTGGATCTCTGTCTGATTCCCTCTCCCTGAACAGGGGGAGGGAATAGAGCAGATCGCGCCTTCTGAGGGCGCGTGAATCTGATCGGCTATATGGAGTAGGGGGTCAGCTAAACCTGAGAGCCGATTTCAGCAAGCGTTGACGTGATTTCCGTCAGAACACCGTTTGTGTTGGACAGCACATCGTGGTTCCAGAATCGCATCACTCTGAAACCCTGGGATTGAAGAAACCTAGTTCGGATTTCGTCGGAAATTTGACTGTCCGCGTGTTGCCCGCCATCGACCTCGATCACCAGCTTGGCACGTCGGCACATGAAGTCTGCAAAGTAGGGCCCGATCGGCTCCTGGCGGCGGAACTTCCAACCCTCAAGATTTCGCCCACGAAGCTGGGACCAAAGTCTGCGCTCTGCTTCGGTAGAGGATTGGCGTAGACGCCGTGCGCGGGTATTCAAATTTGTACTTCCCCTGTGAGTGGATATCACCCCCACTTTCCCTTTTACACCCCCACCCTAACCCTCCCCCTAAAGGGAGAGGGAATTTTGCCGTGGATCAGTCCCCACGCCCTGACAAGAGGGAGGGATTGGAAAGCGAGCCACTGCTGACTTCCATCATGGTTGCTCGGGGCGAAAATGCCACCACAAGCTATATCCCCTCTCCCTGACCAGGGGGAGGGTTAGGGTGGGGGTCAGCTACGAAAAACGGGTGGGGGTCAGCTACGAAAAACGGGAGGGGGTCAGCTAAAAAATTTGGGTGGAGGTTAGAATCTCCGCAGAAGCCGGTCGATGTAATCCAATTCAAACAAAGGCCGGGTACGTTCACCGGCGCGGCGGAACAGCTCTTCTAAAATGTCCCGGGCGCGCTGCAAATCGGCTTCGTTGGGGACTTGGATACGGTTGCTGGTATCGGCCCCCAAGCCAGGCAGAGGCCGACCCAAGGGGTCCATGGCCGGTTGAGGAATACGCTGGACGTTTTCGCCACCGGGCTGTTCACCGGCGGCTGCGATGAATTGCTCCATCAATTGGGCGGCCCCTTGGCGCAGCTGATCCAAAGCCTGGGCCTG
>JABHVE010000032.1 GCA_018658465.1 Alphaproteobacteria bacterium | reverse complement strand
TTTCTTATCCTTGCGGGGTGATGGCCCGCGCCCAGATTATTGCCCTGTTGGCGGGGCACAGAGTGTTTTGCGACCTTCACCAATTCGACGGCGATGATCGGGCCTGGGGGGTTTGCACCGATTCCGATCCCACCGGCCGCTCAGCCCAGGCCGGGGCGACCTCGGTCAACGAGTTGATGGTGCGCAGCGGATGGGCGGTGTCGGTGCCCCGAGACGGTGTAGATTTTTCCGCCGCCCAGGCTGCGGCTCAACAAGAAGGCCTTGGCTTGTGGGGTGGCGAATTTGCTTACCCCGCCAATTGGCGAGCAGGGGAGCGCTAGGAATGAAATTTCGCACCCTGATATTCCTTGGGACCCTGGTGGCCAGCGGTCTCGTTCCTGTTGCGGCAAGTAGCCAAGAAGTCACCGGCCCCGTCCGGGTTTACGACGGCGGCGCAATCGAGATTACCCGTCAGTACCTTCATTTGTTTGGGGTAACTGGTTTGTACGCCCACCAAACGTGCGACGCCGATGGCGTGCCTTGGGATTGCGGTGTGGCGGCGCTGGGTTGGACCGCCGACGTTACCAGTGGAAATCGGTACCACTGCACCTATCAAACACTTCCGGGAGATACCCGCCGTTGGGCCACCTGTGTGGAGGTTGATCCCGAAGGTGGTGAGCCGATTGGTGAATGGGAATCCCTGAACCAACAGTGGGTGCAATCTGGGTGGGCGATCGCTAACTCCGAACAGACCGATTTGTACGCCCTTGATCAACAGGCCGCCCAAACCGCCGGCGTCGGGGTTTGGCGCCTGGGGGGCCCACCAACCATCCCTCCCCCTGGTGAGACGATTTCCGGACCGGCCTTTGTGGTGGATGGCAATACGCTGGATATCGGTGGTGTGTTGATCAAGCTGTATGGCTCGGACGCGCCCGAGCTCCGGCAGTTTTGTGTGGTGCAGTCGCGATTTGAATGCGGATATTCCGCCCAAGCATACCTGGCTGGGCTCGTTCGCGGTCACGAAGTGCACTGTGAGTTGGATGCAGGGCCACGCAATTTTGGCCACTGCCGCATCGACGGCCTTGTCGACGGGCCAACGTTGGCTGAGCAAATGATTGCGGACGGGTGGGCGGTGTCCGACCGCCAAGTTTCCCGGGATTTTTCTGACGTTGAGTTAGAAGCACGCCGGGAAAAACGCGGCATGTGGGTCAGCGCCTTCGTGCGGCCCGCCCAATGGCGCACGGGTCAACGCTAACTGCATAGTGATAATTTGAAAAGAATGGTGCCCAGGGGCGGACTCGAACCACCGACACGCGGATTTTCAGTCCACTGCTCTACCAACTGAGCTACCTGGGCACAGATAAAGCCTCTGTATTCGCGAATTTTTAGGCGATATCCAATGGGCTGTCCAGCGTGGGCTGTCCAGCGCACACAGCCCGCGGCGAGGTGAAGGCCAAGGCCGAATTCAGCGGTTAGTCCTGGTCGTCGGCCTGTCCTTCGGACGAAAACGCCTGGGGTGTCTCATCGGTGGGGATGGCATATTTGCCGTCCAGCCACCGGCCTAGGTCCAAATTGGCGCAATGACGGCTGCAAAATGGAAGAAAATCCTGGCTTCGCGGCTTCCCGCAATTCGGACATTTACCGTCGGACTTTTGGTGGTTTGGATCGGACATGGCACCGTTCGCCCATTTCGCTGACAAAATGAATGATGTGGGACCCTACCCCCCGGCCCCCAAACATTGCAATATGGCCCACCATCCATCGGCTTTGCCTTGCGGCTGGCCTTTCTCCCACCCGATCCATCGTTTACGCCAGGCCAATTCGCCATGATTACCTTGCACCAGCTAAGAATTTTTTGGGCGGTCGCCCATTCTGAGTCCCTGACCCGGGCCAGCAAGCTGCTGGGCTTGGCCCAGCCATCTTTGTCCCAACAAATTTCCAAACTCGAAGCCAGCATCGGGGCCCAGTTGTTTGACCGAAATCGCAATCAATTGGATTTAACCGATGCCGGGAAATTCTTGTTGCGGAAATCTGAATTGATCTTGGCCGGGGTGGACGAGGCCATGGCCGGCTTGCAGGAATTCTCGGAAGGCGCCCGTGGGGTGATTTCCGTCGGCGCCCTAAATTCAATCGCCAGGGTATTGCTGCCCCAAGCCGTTCGGTTGATGGCCAAGGTATATCCGGGGGTGGAGCTGGACGTACATGAAGTCTCCCCTGGCGAAGCATTGGAGCTTTTGTATGGTCGCCGCCTAACCGTGGCGATCGTGGCCGCTGATTCCGTGGCCAGCAGTGGCGTTTCGTTTCACAAGATGGATGTGTTTTCCGATCCCTATGTGTTGGCAGTTCCAAAAGGTTTGGACCTGTCGAAAGTCGAAGATTCATGGGCGGATTTGGACGACTCTTCCCGCGGCGTGTTGAACAGCTGCATTCAATTCAATTTTGGCACACCCCACCAGCGGCGTATGGAGGCGTGGTACCACAAGGCAATTCCCCAGCACCGCGTGATCAGCCAAAGCCGCACTTACGAGGTTGCTCTGTCCCTGGTGCAAGAAGGCATCGGCGTCGCTGTCGTTCCCGCACTGACCGCACGCATCGGCAAGGACAATACCTTCGATGTTGATTTGTATCGGGTGAATTTGCCCGATCGCCGGATCGTCGGATTGGTTCCCAGCCAATATGTGCGGGTTGAACCCTACGCCACATTCCTGGCCGCGCTGGAGCAGGCCGGAGGCGACATCGATCTGCCGCCTATCAAAGACATACCCCCATTCTTGAAAGCGATTGATCCGGTAGTTGATACGATCGCGGACGAAGCCTCCTAGCCCTTATCTCGGGCCACGTTTGGCCTTTTTATTGATTTTGAACGCCACACCAAGTGGCCATAGTCGTTCCCTATGGCGGCCATTGGGCGGGTTTCCAATGCCAGGTATAGATAGGATCGACGAAAGCGATGGATACCCTCGCCATGGGCACGAATGCAGCCCAACCCAATCAGGGTCAAACACTATCAAAAAGGGGGGAAACCATGGCTTGGAAGACACCGAAGATCACTGAAGTTTCTGTCGGCATGGAAATTAATTGCTACGCCTGCGCCGAACTGTAGGCCCCAGAAATTTGTGATCGGTAGCTATTAATGCTTGAAATTTTGATTTTGGGGTCCGCCGCTGGCGGCGGCTTTCCCCAGTGGAATTGTAATTGTGACCTGTGCCAACGAGCCCGCGCAGGCGACCCGGATGTAAAGCAACGCACCCAGTCGTCTTTGGCGGTCAGTTCCGGCGACGGCAAATGGTTTTTGCTTAACGCATCGCCCGATCTGCGCAAACAAATCAATGACAACCCGCAACTGCATCCATCAGGTGGCCGCCGCGAAAGTCCGATTTCCGGCGCCGTTTTGACCAACGCTGATATCGACCACATTGCGGGTTTGCTGAATTTGCGGGAAAGTCAGCCCCTGACAATTTATGCGACGCCCCGAGTCCATTCGGTGCTTGCCAGCAACACCGTCTACCAAGTGTTGAACCCAGAATACGTCGAGCGGCGGGATTTGGCACTGGGCGAAGTCACCACGCTTTCCGGAAAAGACGGCGTAGGGAACGGCTTGTCAGTGGAACCCATTGCGGTACCAGGCAAGGTCGCGTTGTATTTGGAAGACCCCACCAAAGAAAATTTCGGCTCGGTCCCCGAAGACACCGTTGCCTTGCGGGTGACGGAAACTGCGACGGGAAATTATTTCTTTTATTTGCCCGGCTGCGCATCTATGCCCGACGAACTGTCTGAGCTTTTGCGCGGTGCGCCGTTGGTGTTCGTGGATGGAACCGTCTGGGAAGACGAAGAAATGATCACCACGAAGACCGGCGTCAAAACCGGTCTGCGCATGGGCCACATGCATTTGAACGGGGACGATGGAACCATCGCCGCCTTTGCCGACCTAGATATCGACCGCAAAATTTTTGTTCATATCAACAATACAAATCCGGTTCTGGACGACGCCTCGCCCGAACGCAAACAGACCGAGGCCGCTGGCTGGGAAGTTGGATTTGATGGAATGGGAGTGACCCTATGAGCGACGTGGGAATGATGGAGCGTCCGGAAATTAGTTCGCCGGCAACTTTGCGATCTGTTACCGGCGAACCTGATCATCCGGATATGCCCAACGCCGACGCCCTGGAAGCCCGGCTTCGTGAAATCGGCGCTACCCGGTACCACAATTTGCACCCTTTTCATTCCATGCTCCATGGGGGCGAACTGAACAAGGGTCAGGTCCAGGCTTGGGCCCTGAACCGGTATTACTATCAAACCTGTATCCCCCTGAAAGACGCCGCCGTGATGTCTCGCCTGCGTGATCTGAGCATGCGTCGCGAATGGCGCCACCGTATCGAAGACCATGATGGCAACAGCGACTTGGAAGGCGGCATTACCCGTTGGTACAAGCTGACCGATGGTTTGGGGATTGATCGGGATTTGGTGACCTCCACCCGCGGCATCCTTCCCGCCACCCGCTTTTCAGTGGACGCCTATGTGCATTTTGTCCGTGACCGCACACCCTTAGAGGCAGTGGCGTCATCGCTGACCGAAATGTTCGCGCCAGGTATTCACCGGGAACGCATCGCCGGAATGCTGGAAAATTATTCGTTCATCACCGACGACGTGATGGCCTATTTCCGCAAGCGCCTGAACCAAGCACCCAGGGACGCAGACTGGACATTGGAATTTGTTCGCCGCGAAACCAAGACCCAGGAAGAACGGGAAGCGGTTTGCGACGCATTGTTGTTCAAATGCGAAGTTCTGTGGACCCAATTGGACGCCCTATACCACGCCTATATTGACGGACACATTCCGCCGGGCGCGTTCACCCCGGAGGACTAGAGTGGCAGACGAACGACTGGTTCTGGACGAGACTTCGGTTCCCGATTTTCCTCGGGGGGTGAAGTTTCGGTTCAACAAAGCCAAAGAGCAGTGGGTGATTCTTGCCCCAGAGCGGCTGTTGGAGCCCGACGACATCGCCGTCGAGGTTTTAAAGCTTTGCGACGGCACGGCAACGATCAGCACGATTTCCGACAGCCTGGCTGAAAAATTTCAGGCCCCCGTGGACACCATCCTCAGCGACGTCACAGAGATGTTGCAGGATTTGGCCGACAAAGGATTCTTGGTGGCATGACACAATCTCCTGACGCACCTCTTGCACTGTTGGCGGAAATTACCCATCGGTGCCCGCTGCAATGCCCGTACTGCTCCAACCCTTTGGAGTTGGAACGCGCCAGCAACGAGCTGGATACCGCATCGTGGAAGCGGGTGATCACCGAGGCAGCCGAGATGGGAATGCACCAAGTGCATTTTTCCGGCGGTGAACCCACTGTCCGCAAAGACTTGGAAGATTTGATCGAGCACGCCACCGAGGTTGGCCTGTATACCAACCTGATCACCTCTGGCGTTTTGATCGACAAAGCGCGTTTGCGCAAGTTCGCCGAACTGGGCCTGGAACATGTGCAAGTCAGCTTCCAGGATACCGAGGCGGAAAACGCCGACCGTATCGGCGGCTTTGCGGGCGGCCACGAAAAGAAAATCGCCATCGCCAAGAAAGTCCGCGATGTGGGATTGGCTTTGACCATTAACGCCGTGGTCCATCGCCAAAACATCGAACACGTCAAAGATTTCATCGATATGTCCGTGGATTTGGATGCGGAGCGCCTGGAAGTGGCCCAAGTGCAGTATTACGGTTGGGCCCTGAAAAACCGCGCGGCGTTCATCCCCACATACGAACAGCTCACGGACACCACAAAGATCGTCGATGAAGCACGCATTCGATTAAAAGGCATCTTGGCCATCGATTACGTGGTGCCGGATTATTACGCCAAGCGCCCCAAAACCTGCATGGGTGGTTGGGGACGGCGGTTTATGAACGTCAATCCGGCCGGTAAGGCCCTGCCCTGCCACGCGGCAGAAAGCATCCCCGGTCTGGAATTCGATTCAGTGCGCGATAACAGCCTGTCGTGGATTTGGGAAAACTCGTCGGCGTTCCAGCAATACCGCGGCACCGCATGGATGCCAGAACCCTGCCAAAGCTGCGATCGCAAGGAATTGGATTGGGGCGGCTGCCGTTGCCAAGCCTTTGCCCTGACCGGTGACGCAGGCAACATCGATCCGGCCTGCGAAATGTCGCCAGTGCACGAAGAAACATTTGGGCTGGCCATGAAGGAAGCCTCGACCGAGGCCCCGGAATTCATTTACCGCCGCATTGGATCGGACGAAGAAGCCGATGCGCCGGTGTTTGCCGACGAGCCCGCAGAATAGGGCTCAGGTCAGCTCCGCTTCTATTTATACCGGAATGTAATGCGGCCTTTTGTAAGGTCGTACGGGGTCATTTCCACCAGCACGCTGTCTCCGGCTAAAACCCGGATACGGTGCTTGCGCATTTTCCCGGCGGTATGGGCAACCACCTCGTGATCGTTTTCTAGCTTCACCCGGAACATTGCGTTCGGCAAAAGCTCTAAAACAGTCCCTGGGAACTCTAGGAGCTCCTCTTTGGCCATTGGGCCTCCAACATTTTCAATGCCTGTATCGGCGCGGGCAATATTGGCCGGAAGCGCCGGGAAATCAAGGAATACCTGTAATAGTCAGAGGCCCGAGGCCGTCATCGGGGCCAAAGACATCTAATATCTTCGCCGCCAGCAAGTCTCGGGCCTGGCGATAGGCGTCCAGACGCACCTCTCGGCTGCCTCGGACGGCCGTTGCATCCAACGTTTGCCAGTACATCAAATCGCACGCCATGGTCCGGGTCAGCTCCACCGCCGTGTGCTGAGCCCCAGGCGACAGGGAAACGATGACGTCAAATGACGTGTCGTGCAGCTCGTCGAAGCGTTTCGGCGTGTGGCTTGAAATATCGATATTTGCCTCGGCCATGGCGGCCACCGCGAATGGTTCAAGCTCCCCCGACCGGATGCCCACGGAATCCACGTAAACCGTGTCACCGAAATAATGCTTCATGATGCCTTCGGCCATGGGGGATCGCACGGCGTTGTGGTCGCATGCGAACAGGACCGAGCTGGGGCGGCGCACATCGGCCTTCACAGGGTCACCCACGGATGTGCAACACGCAAATCAGCGTGAATAACCGGCGAGAGGTTTCCAGATCGATCCCCACCTTGCCAGTTAGGCGCTGGATCAACAGTTCCGCCGCGTCCGTATGCAGACCTCGGCGACCCATATCGATGGCTTCGATTTTTACCGAGCTTTCGGTCTTAATCGCGTCGTAGTAGCTGTCGCAAACCATCAGGTATTCTTTGATGATTCTGCGGAACGGCCCCAAGGCTAGGCCGAAAATATGGATCGGCCCACCGTCAATGGCGCGGATGTCAAAAATCAAACGATTGTCTTCGATGGACAGATGCAAACCAAAGGGCCCAGGCGCGTCGGCAACCGGGGAAAACACGTTTTCCCGCAACAAGTCGTAGATCGCGACTTTGCGTTCTTGCTCCACATCGGGGCTGCGGCGGACCAGGGTTCGCTCGTCAAGGACGACCTCTTGAAGGCGTTGATCAGCCGTCATTGGATCGCCATTGCCCTTTAGCTGCCAGAGGTCCCCAGACGGAGCTTCACCGACTGGGCATGGGCGCCAAGGCCCTCTGCTTCCGCCAAGGTAACCGCATGGGGACCCACTGCACGGATGCTGTCTTCGTCGCACCGCACCATGGATGTCCGCTTTAAAAAATCAAAGACCGAAAGCCCGGAGGCAAATCGCGGGCTGCGGCCGGTGGGCAATACGTGGCTGGGACCGGCGATGTAATCGCCGATGGCTTCCGGCGTGAACCGGCCCAAAAATATTGCCCCGGCATTGCGGATTTTCGCGGCCATCCCGTCAGGATCCGCCACCGCCAATTCCAAATGTTCTGGGGCAATGCGATCCACCAATGGCGGAGCTTCATCCAAATTCCCCACCACAATAACGACCCCATGGTCGGCCCAACTTTTGCCAGCGATCGCCGATCGGCCCAACGTCTCCAAAATTTGATCCACAGAGGCGATCACGGCCGAAGCGAATTTCCCATCGTCGGTAATCAGGATGGCCTGGGCGGACTCATCGTGTTCGGCCTGGGACAGCAAATCGGCGGCGATCCATTCCGGATTATTTTGGCCGTCGGCGACCACCAAAATTTCCGATGGACCGGCTTCCATGTCGATGCCCGTGACACCGAACACTTGGCGCTTTGCCGCCGCCACATAGGCATTTCCGGGACCGGCAATTTTGTTCACCGCCGGGATCGATTGGGTGCCATAGGCCAAGGCCGCCACTGCCTGGGCTCCTCCAATTTTGTAAACTTCATCGATGCCGGCTTGCCGGGCTGCCACCAAAACCAGGGGGTTCAGGAGGCCACCGGGAGCCGGGACCGTCATCACCAGCCGATCCACGCCTGCCACCTTGGCCGGAATCGCGGTCATCAACACAGACGACGGGTACGCCGCTTTGCCCCCCGGGGTGTACACCCCAACCGATGAGATCGCCGTCCAGCGATAGCCGAGCTGCACCCCGGCTTCATCGGCATACAGATCGCCGTTCGGCATCTGGCGCGTGTGATAGGCGGTGATGCGGGCACCGGCGGCGCGCAAGGCTGTCAGCTGCTCATCAGGCGTCGCTTTTTCCGCCGCATCGAATTCTTGGCCGGTGACCCGCATGTCGGCAGCCCCAATGTCCAGGCCATCGAACTTCTTGGTGTAATCCAGCACAGCGCCATCGCCGCGGGTGCGCACATCGTCAAGGATGGCGGCGACCACATCATCAACACTGGATGCGACTTCGCGCTTGGCGGCCAACAACGCGCCGAATTCCGCCTCGAAATTGGCGCTGCTGGTGTCTAGCCTATTTGGCACCGACGGCCCCGCGGAACTTTTCGATCCAAGACTCCATTTCCTCTGGTCGGGTCTTCAACGCAGCCCTGTTCACGGCCAAGCGCGAAGTAATCTGCGCGATCTGCTCCACCTCAACTAGGCCATTGGCGCGCAGGGTATCCCCGGACGAAACCAAATCCACAATCCTGCGGCACAGGCCCAGATTTGGTGCCAGCTCCATGGCCCCACTTAACACAATGCATTCCGCCTGGACCCCGCGCGCGGCAAAATATCGCTGGGTGATTCCCGGATATTTTGTCGCCACCCGCACGTGGGACCACCGGGACGGATCATCGGACTCCATCAGCGCCTTGGGTTCCGCCACAGCCATGCGGCAGTGACCAACATCCAAATCCAGGGGCGCATAGATTTCCGGGTAATCGAATTCCATCAGAACATCGTTGCCGGCCACGCCCAGGTGAGCGGCACCAAAGGCCACGAACGTCGCCACATCAAAGCTACGCACGCGAATGACTTTTACCGTTTCGATATTGGTGTTGAACAACAGCCGCCGCGATTTCGGGTCATCAAAATCCGCTTCTGGTTCGATCCCTGTCGCCCGCACCACCGGCATGACTTCTGCCAATATGCGGCCCTTGGGCAGGGCCAGGACCAGTGTTCCTTCTTCCAACGTGGTGTTCATGGGAGTGCTGTTATCCGCCTAGTCTGGATCCAAATCATGCTCCGGGCGGCGACTGGCCCGCCAGGGTTTTCCTGTGTCGCTGAGGTAGCAGGCGACGCATTCGACCTCAAGCTGAATAGCACCGCCGCCGGCGAATTCCAAAACGATCGTTGCCGCCCCATCCTCGCCTGGCTGGCCAATAATCGATAGCAATTCCAATATCTGGTCGGCATCGCGGTTCAGATCGCGGAACCGCACCGCCAGCACATCTTCAAAGTGAATGCCGGTATGGATGCGCCGATTGACGGACCTGCCCTCGCCTTCCGACTTTTCCCACATGAACCGGCTAAAGGTCGCAACGAACCGTCGCTGATCGGCCTGGTACACAAATTCCGTCCCGTGAGTCACCGCGTCCTGAAGGCAAGCCGAAATCACGGTCAACCCGGCAATGTCTTCGGCGCTGAGCTTCAAGGGTCCATCAGTCATGAACGCACCAACCCTTAAGCCCCGACGCGGGCGATATCTGCGCCGCACGCTGCCAATTTTTCCACCAGCCGTTCATAGCCGCGATCCAGGTGATACACCCGATTGACCATGGTCTCACCCTGGGCAATCAATCCGGCCACCACCAGGGAAACAGAAGCCCGCAAATCGGTTGCCATCACTTGGGCACCTTTCAGGGCCTTCACACCGGTAACCTCCGCCCGATTGCCATCCACCAAAATGTCAGCCCCCATGCGCTGGAGCTCTGGCACATGCATGAACCGGTTTTCAAAAATGGTCTCGGTAATCACCGACGTGCCATCGGCCGTGGCCATCAACGCCATCAATTGCGCCTGCATATCGGTGGCAAAGCCGGGGTACGGGGCCGTGGCCACATCCACCGCCAACAATGGTCCGGGGCGGCGCACCAATATCCCGGCATCGGTGGCCGCCAATTCAACACCGGCCTGCTCCATCACCCCAGCAGTGGCCCCCAGCACATCCAGGCCGATCCCGGCCAAGGTGACCTCTCCGCCCGTGGCCGCCGCCGCCATGGCAAAGGTTCCGGCTTCGATGCGATCG
>JABHVE010000092.1 GCA_018658465.1 Alphaproteobacteria bacterium | reverse complement strand
GCGGCCAGCGCCATCACTGCAAACGATAAACGAACACCCATGGCACCCTCCTGTTTCAAGCGGCGTCGCCTGACAGAGTACGGCCACGCGCCGTCGCGGTTTCAATGCATCACATTACATATGGGGATCGCGTTCGTTCTGCGCCACCAAAGAGCAGATCGCGCCTTGGCGCGTGAATCTGATCGTAGACAAAAGAGAGCAGATCGCGCCTTGGCGCGTGAATCTGATCGCAGATAAAAGAGCAGATCGCGCCTTGGCGCGTGAATCTGATCGGCATGGAAGGCGGTCGGGACCGCCAGCCACTCCAGTCACCCCCGGACTTGATCCGGGGGTCCATTGGGCATCGATGAAAAGCGAAGTGGCCCAACACCTACCCCTTAACACCACTCGCGAAAATGGCGTGGGAGTGGGCTCTTAGGGGGTTGTCGCCGAAATCTCGGGCCATGGCCGCTTCCATCGCGTCGATGATTTCTTCCGCCGGGGCGTTGGCCCGTTCGTTGATTTCGTGGATGCCGGGGTTGCCCTGGACCATGCCAACGGCCAGGTGCCGGGCTTTGGGCCGTTCATATTCAAATCCCCTTGTCTCTATTTGGACCTCGTCTATTCCCGCTTGCATCATCAACGCCGTGACCACACCGGGGTCGTGCATGCCAAAGGGCACCGACAAGAACATCGGCGGATTTTCGTCAAAGAACGTGGCCAGCACTTCTTGGCCCAGGCCGGGCAGGGTGTTTTTTTCCAAGGAATTCCAGGTGCTGACGGCCAGCGTGCCGCCGGGGTTTAAGACCCCCGCCATGGCCGCCAGACCCTTTTCCTTTTCCGGGAAGAACATCAATCCGAATTGGCAGACCACCGCATCAAAGGCACCGTCCAGGGTGCTTAGATCTTGGCCGTCGGCCTGTTGCCAGTTCACATTCGCCAGGTCGCCGCGCACCGATTGGGCGTACTCCAACATGGCCGGGTTCAGGTCGGTGGCGATGATTTCGATGTCGTCGGCCAGTGCCCCGCGCAGGGCTTCGGTGACGATGCCGGTGCCGCAGGCGACCTCTAACACCCGGGGGTTGGAAACCCCGGAAACTGCGTCGGCGATCTGTTTGGCCATGTGGGCCGCGGGGGCTGCGAAAAACGCCGGTCCCAAGTGTTGGTCATAGATTTCGGGGATATTGCCGGAAAACTGCGCGTGGGAATCAGCCATTATTTTTTTATTCCTCTGGTTTGAAATGTTTACTGAGAGCCAACCCTTGGCGTCCGTAAGACGATCCAATGGATGTGCCGTAAAGAATTTCGGGGGTCTCGGTCAGGCGTTCATACGCCAGGCGGCCAACGATCTGGCCGTGTTCCAACACAAACGGCACGTCACGGGATCGGACTTCTAACACCGCCCGGGTGCCTTTGCGGCGGACCCCGGTGTAGCCGAAACCGGGGTCGAAAAATCCGGCGTAGTGCACACGGAATTCCCCCACCAAGGCGTCATAGGGCACTAGCTCGGCGGCATAATCCGGCGGCACTGATACGGGCTCGGCCGATGCCAATATATAAAAATCATCGGGGTTCAGAATAATCGAGGTTTGATTGGGGCGGGTATGAATGGGTTCCCAAAACTCCATGCGCTCGTAGTGGCCGATTTTGCCTAAGTCAATGACCGCGGAATGGTGCTTGGCGCGATAGCCCACGAGGCCGTTACCGTCCTCGCCGGACAGATCCACGGAAATGGCCACGCCTTTGGCGATGTCGGCGTCCTCTACCCCATGGACCAAGGTGTCGCGATCGTGCAGGGCGCGCATCTCGGAATCAGACGCCGGTGGGTTGCCGCGGCGGAAGCGCAATTGGCTGAGGCGGTCGCCTTCGCGGGCGACAATACTGAAAGTGCGGGGGCTGATTTCCGCATACAGGGGGCCGGAATAGCCCGCCGGAACCCGGTCGAATTCGGGGACGCCGTCGGCGATCATGCGGGTGAAGATATCCAGGCGACCGGTGGAGCTTTTGGGGTTGGCAGCCCCCGATGTGGATTTCGGCAGATCAAGGCTTTCCAACAACGGCACGATATAAACGCAGCCGCGCTCTAAAACCGCGCCATCGGTCAGATCCATGGAATGCATGCCCAATTGCTCGATGCGCTCCATGACGGTTCCGTTGGGCCCGGGCAAAAAGCTGGCGCGCACCCGGTGGGCGATGGGGCCAAGGCGCAGATCAAGGCTGGCGGGCTGGATTTGCCCCGGTGGGATCGGCCGGGTCGCCGTGATGCCGCCGTTGTCGATGAGCTTGGCGATGGCTTGGGACGGCAAGATGCCGGACCTGCGGCTGGTGGCCGACGGGCTGGGTTGGGGGTCAGAGATGGGGGCGGGTTCAGACAAGGATGTGTGCTGTGCGAAAAATGGGACCAATCGATGACGTCAGATGACAGTATAGAAGCCCTTGCGGCAGCCTACGCAGTTTTTACTAAGGGGATGGAACAACACGGAACAGGCTTACACTCGCACATGCTCACCGGGCCCGGGTGCCCCATCCCATGGTTTGGGCGATTGCCCTTTGGGAGGAGGGTCACAAAACCCACGCACCACTCGAATGGCTCAAGGGGGTCGCGGGTTTGATGTGTCGCACCGTAAAACATAACCGCCGCAAGGGAGTGGAGAGATCCACAGCAGCAGTTTAGCATGGAAAATCAAAGGGTTAGTTAGTTTCTTTCCCCCAGATTTGTGCCCAGATCGATGGTTGCTAAGGGTTTGGGAGGGCCTAAAAAATCGACTTATCCCCATAAATCACAGGCCAAACCCTGTGCCGCGTGTGCCAATGTGTTAACGGCCATTGCCACTCTTCCCCGCGATTTGTAGGTTGTCCGGCACTTCAAATTTTATCGAATTTCAGGCATCCAACTTTGCAATACATCAGTACCCGTGGAAAAGCGCCCCGATTGGATTTTGCCGGGGTTTTGCTGGCCGGTCTCGCCGAAGACGGCGGGCTGTATGTTCCGGAATCCTGGCCCCAGGTCACCGCCGAGGAAATCAAAAGCTTCGCCGGTCGGCCATACGCCGAGGTCGCCACCGAACTGATGGCGCGGTTCACCGAACCCGCAATTTCGGCCAAGGAACTCGCACCCCTGGTGGCTGAAGCCTATCGCGATTTCGACCATCCAGCGGTGGCACCGTTGCGCCAGCTGGATTCCGGCGAATGGATCTTGGAGCTATTTCACGGGCCGACGTTGTCGTTCAAAGATTACGCCCTGCAGGTGGTGGGTCGTCTGTTCGATATGGTTCTGCAAGCCCGGTCCGAACGGGTGACGGTGGTGGGGGCCACGTCGGGGGACACCGGGTCGGCGGCCATCGAGGCATGCCGGGATCGCGACACCATCACCGCCTTCATTTTGCACCCCCAAGGGCGGATCACCGATGTTCAACGGCGGCAGATGACAACGGTCCAGGCGGCGAACATCCACAACATTGCCATCGACGGCACCTTCGACGATTGCCAGGCCATCGTGAAGCAGATGTTCGGCGACCAGGTATTCCGCGATCGCTGGAAACTGACGGCGGTGAATTCGATCAACTGGGCCCGGGTGATGGCCCAGGTGGTTTATTACTTCACCACCGCTGCGGCCTTGGGCGGCCCCGATCACATCCCGGCGTTTTCCGTGCCGACGGGGAATTTCGGTGACGCCTTTGCCGGCCACGTGGCCCGTCGCATGGGCCTGAACATCGGCCAGATGGTCATCGCCACCAACGTCAACGACATCTTGGTGCGGCTGTTGGAAGCTGGCGAGTATCGCAAGGGTCCCGTGCACGCCACATTGAGCCCCAGCATCGACATCCAGGTATCCAGCAACTTCGAGCGCTTGCTGTTCGAACTGTCGGCCGATGATGGCGCCGCTGTTGCCAAATTGATGGACCAACTGGACACCGACGGCGTGTTCGAAATGAGCGATGCCGCCATGGCTCGCATGCGCGGGCAATTTGATGGCCGCCGTGCCTCAGAGGATGAAATTTTGGAATGCATGGCCCAGGTGCACCGCACCAGCGGCATTACCGTCGACCCCCACACGGCGGTGGGCATCATCGCTGGCCGCGCCCACCGGCGAGATGGCAACGGCGCCATGGTGTATTTGTCCACGGCCCATCCGGCCAAATTCCCCGACGCCGTGGAGCGCGCCATCGGCACCCCGTCGACCTTGCCGCCTCGGTTGGCCGATCTTCATGAGCGGCCCGAAACCTTGGACCTGCTGCCCAATGATCTGGGTGCTGTTCAGGCCTATGTGGCCGAACGCAGCAAGACGTAGCCGCACATGGCAGTGAACATCACCACATTGGACAACGGCCTGCGCATCGCCAGCGATTCGATGGAGGGGCTTGAGACAACGTCGGTGGGCGTCTGGGTCAATGCCGGGGCGCGGTATGAAAGCCCCGAGGCCAATGGCATCTCGCACATGCTGGAACACATGGCGTTCAAGGGCACCCACCGGCGCACCGCCAAGGGCATCGCCGAAGAAATCGAGGCCGTGGGTGGCCACCTAAATGCCTATACGTCGCGGGAACAGACCGCGTATTTCGCCCGAGTTCTGGCCGATGATTTGCCCCTGGCTGTGGATTTGCTGGGGGATATTCTTCTGAACTCTACATTCGACGAAGAAGAACTGGCCCGGGAACGGGCGGTAGTCCTCCAAGAAATAGGCCAAGCCGTAGACACCCCCGACGACCAAATTTTCGATTTCCTGCAACAAGTGGCGTTCCCAAAACAAGCCATGGGCCGCACAGTTTTGGGGTCGCCGGAGCGGGTGGCGGGATTCGGCCGCGATGATTTGATCGGATACATGGGCCACCATTACCGGCTGCCCAGAATGGTGGTATCGGCGGCCGGCAACGTCGATCACGACGCCTTTGTTCAGATGGCAGGGGAGGCGTTTGGTGGTCTGGGATCGGTGGATGAAAGCGATCACGATCCCGCCCGCTACGGCGGCGGCGAATTCCGCGAAAAGCGCGATTTGGAGCAGGTCCATCTGACCATGGCCTTTCCATCCGTCGCCTTCGATCACCCAGATTTTTATGCGGTTCAGGTGTTGTCCACGGTCTTGGGCGGCGGCATGTCGTCCAGGCTGTTCCAAGAGGTGCGGGAAAAACGCGGGCTGGCGTACTCGGTGTTCTCGTTCGCTCAATCGTATTTGGATACCGGAATTTTTGGAATTTACGCGGGCACCGGCGAGACCCAAGTGGCGGAATTGGCCCAGGTCGTTGCCGATCAAGTCCGCCAAGTTGCCCAGGACATCACCGACGAAGAAACCGCCCGGGCGCGCGCCCAACACAAGGCGGGCGTGCTGATGGGATTGGAAAGTTCAGCGGCGCGGTGCGAGCAAATGGCCCGGCAATTGTTGGTGTTTGGGCGATCAATCCCACCGGCCGAATTGATTGCCAAAGTCGATGCGGTGGACGCCCCGACGTTACGCCGTATCGCTGCCGAAACGGTTGCCGCCGGACCCATGTCCTTGGCCGCATTGGGCCCCTTGGGAGGGCTTGAATCCTATGACCTTCTTGCGGCAAGATTTGACTGATGTCTTTGCTGTCCCCGTTTTCTCGCCCCAGCCTTTACCGGCGCTATGATGGCAAGGCCATCTATATACGGCCGCCGCAGTCCAGCGACTGGTTGGCGTGGGCGGAATTGCGGACCGAATCCCGGGAATTCTTGGAGCCATGGGAGCCAACTTGGCCTCACAGCGCATTGAGCCGCGCCACATACCGACGACGTTTGCAGCGGTACGCCCGCGATGCCCGTGATGACGAGGGCTATGCGTTTTTGATTTTCCGCCAGGCGGACGATGCCCTGGTCGGCGGCGTTAACATGAGCAATGTGGCCAGGGGCATTCGCCTATCCTGTTCATTGGGCTATTGGATCGGCGAGCGATATGCCCGCCAGGGATATATGACAGATGCCGTTCGGGTGATCTTGCGATTTGCCTTTGACCAGTTGCGATTGCACCGGGTCGAAGCGGGGTGCGTGCCAACAAATGCTGCAAGCCGGGATTTGCTGCGCAAGGTTGGGTTCACCGAAGAAGGCTATGCCCGCAAGTATCTAAGCATCAACGGCGCGTGGCACGATCACTTGCTGTTCGCCATGGTCTCGGATGATTTTCGCGCCTGAATGCTGTGGCGACGGGTTAGGCGTGGCCACGCCCGACGCTAGTTATGCGTGACCGAAATCGCCGGAAAGCATCGCCGGGTCCAGGCCGATGGCATCGAAGGATCGTTGCCATTTCGCGTTCACATCCGTGCTGAACAATAAATCTTCGTCTACCGGCCCATGAATCCAACCATTTGCCTGAATTTCCGTTTCCAGTTGGCCGGGGCCCCATCCGGCGTAACCCAAGGCCAACAGTTTGCGTCGTGGGCCGCTGCCGTCGGCGATGGCGGTCAAAACATCCATGGACGCCGTCAGACCAATGTCATGGCTGACCACCAAGGTGGTGTCCTGTAAATAATCGGCGGAATGCAACACAAAGCCTCGGGATTGTTCCACCGGACCACCGAAATGAACGGTGATGGAATCTTGCGGGCTGGGGGTGTCCATCCCAAGCTGGTTCATCAAATCGGGGAACGTGATGTCTTCCGCCAAGCGGTTGACCACCAGGCCTAAGGCCCCAGCTTCGGAATGGGCGCACATATAAATGACCGTGCGCTCGAACCGCGGGTCGCTCATGCTCGGCATGGCGATCAGGAAATGACCAACAAGAGTATCGGTGTTCACGGTGTGCTGTTCGCTCCGTTTTCCAAATCTCTCGACAACGTGACACTATCATTAGCCTCTCAAGTTTAATATTCAGTTGATGTTCGGTTTTTTCCGCTAGGCGCCAAAGTGTTTAATATTGTTCGATCAGCCGGGGCGGTTGTCCTTTGGGCTTTGGCCTGGGTTGCGGCCGCTAACTCGGCCCAGGCGGCAGCTACCGACTGGGTGGCCGGGGACCACGTGCAGGCACGTCTGATCGCCGCCTCCGATGCCGTCAGCGCGGATGGTGTCCTTACTCTGGGGATTCAGCTGCGCCTGGAAGAGGGATGGGAGACCTATTGGCGATCCCCTGGTGATTCCGGGGTACCTGCAAAATTCGACTGGTCCGCCGGAACAAATTTTGGCGAAGTATCGGTCGCTTGGCCGGCCCCAAGGCGTTTCACAATTCTTGGAATGAATACGTTTGGTTACGTTGGCGAATTGGTGTTGCCGGTCATAGCCACCGTGCCGGACCCGACCCAAGCGGTGTCCGTTAGGTTGAGCGTGGTGTATGCGGTTTGCAAAGATGTCTGCTTTTTGGTCGAACAAGATTTCGCCTTGGACATCCCACCGGGGCCCGCCGCGGGTGACGCGGCCATGATGGCGCTGATCGAGAAATTCCAAAAGGCGGTCCCGGTCCCCAATGCCCCGAACTTTGCGGTGGAGCGGGTCACGGTATTCCCCGGC
>JABHVE010000075.1 GCA_018658465.1 Alphaproteobacteria bacterium | reverse complement strand
TTTATTGGCGGCCTACACCGCAGGGTTCCCCCCAGGCACGGTGTTCCTGTGTGTCGTGGATCCGGGGGTCGGAGACAGAAACCGGGCGCCAGTGGTGGTCAGCGCCGATGGCCACTGGTTCGTTGGCCCCGACAACGGATTGTTCAATGTTGTGGCCGGCCGGGCGAGCGAGGCCAAATGGTTTGATATCACCTGGCGTCCCGATCAAATGTCGGACAGTTTTCACGGGCGGGATTTGTTCGCCCCGGTTGCCGCGATGTTAGCAATGGGCGATAAAATCCCCGGCGACGAACGCACCGAAAATCAGGTGAACGGCTGGCCAGCCGATTTGGCAAAAATTATTTACATCGACAATTTTGGCAATGCCATTACCGGAATTCGAGCTTCGTCCCTGAGGGCCAAAGATCAGCTGACCGCTGGCGGTCATACCCTGCAACGGGCCCGGACTTTTTCAGATGTGCCAGAAAACGAAGGCATGTGGTTTGAAAATGCCAATGCCCTGGCCGAAATCGCTGTGAATTGTGGCCGTGCCGATCAAGATTTCGACCTAGTGGTTGGAACCGACGTCACCGTACAAAAAGGTGACGGCTAGGCCCGCCGCTATCCGGTTATCCGCCACGTCCCGTCGGCACCCCTGCACGCGGTGTTGGTGGTTATCCCGACAACGCCACCCACCACCAGACCCTCCCGGTAATCGCGGCAGAAGGCGCCCTGGTCGGTGACGAAGACGGCACCTGCTTCGATCGAGCCGGCATTGCCGGTGGCCGAATTCTCCCAAGTCGTTGCCGCACCGGGGAGATTGTTGGTGAGCGAATTCTGCATCGCCCCGACCGCCATCACAACATCGGAGTCGGCCATTTGGCTGTAAAGCACCGCCGCCGCATCCCCAAGCAACGGCTCTACTTCTGGAACCTCGGTGCACGCCGCCAGCACTAAAGCTGCCGACGCCGCGAAAATAATCCCGAGTCTACCCATAGCGGCTTCTCCGTCCTTATTCGCCAGCAGCCGGTGCAGCGCCGTCGCCTTCAACCACGATCGGGTTGCCGTCTGCATCAAGCTCCACGATCGGGTTGCCGTCTGCATCGAGCTCCACGATCGGGTTGCCGTCTGCGTCAAGCTCCACGATCGGGTTGCCGTCTGCGTCAAGCTCCACGATCGGGTTGCCGTCTGCGTCGACGGCACCGCCAGCGGCAGCACCGTCGCCTTCGGCCACAGCACCAGCGCCGCCGCCGAGAGCAGCTTCAAGGTCCGCGAGGGTGATAATCCCGTCGCCATCCACATCCAGATTTATGGTGGTCCAATCCCCTGCATCTTCGTCGGCATCAGCCACAGCACCGTCACCAACCAATGCAGGGTCTTCCGGAGGTGCATCGCCGGTCACTACGGCGTCGGGAAAATTGGCCTGTAACGCGCCCACCGACGGGGAATACCCCAGCGCTTTCGCAAGGGCTACGAATGTATTGATTCGTTCCCCGTGATTGGCAAATCCATCATCGACTTCTGGGGGGCTTTCCCACCCGCCTTCGATCAACGCCGCGGTTTGGTCATCCGTCAACGTCACTTCCGGGTCTCCCGGATTGTCCTCAGGGGCACCATCGTCCTCGCCGCCAAAAATTGTTTGGTAGCGTTCCCTGGCTGCTGCCAGCTGCTCGCCGCCGCGGGTTTCTTCGCCCGGTCCGCGGTCAGCGGGGGGACCGCCGACACCTTCGGGTCGGCCACCGCCGGCATTTTCGGGTTTACCACCGCCGGCATCGTCGGGTTTGCCGCCGCCTACGTCTTCCGGGGGCCCGCCGCCCACGTCTTCCGGGGGCCCGCCGCCCGCGTCATCAGGGCGGCCACCACCTCTGCCTTCAGGCGGTCCGCCTTGGGCCAAGGCATCGTTCAAAATCAGGCGAACACCGAACCCATCCATGACCGCTGACACTGGCGTCATGGCCAGGGCCAATCCGCACGCACCAGCAATCGCCAAAGGCGTGAAATATCGATTCATAGTTTCCCGACCCCGGTGCACCGGTTAACAAACGGTACACCATAAATTTTTGAAACTTACCGGGAAGTATACCCAAGATTGGTGGGTATGGCTGTGATTTGGGTCACAAATCCAAACCCGCCAACGACCTGGCGAAGGCGCGGGCATCAAAAACTTGCAGATCATCCAGGCCTTCGCCGACGCCCACGTAATGCACAGGCAGATCAAATTCATCTGCCACCGCCACCAGCATTCCGCCGCGGGCGGTGCCATCCAATTTGGTCATCACTAAACCAGTAAGCGGGCAAATTTTCTTGAACGCCGCCACCTGGGATCGGACGTTTTGCCCGGTGGTGGCATCAAGCACCAACAGAATGGCGTGGGGTGCGTCTGCATCCAGTTTGCCCACCACCCGGACAATTTTTTCGAGCTCCGACATCAAATCGGCTTTGTTCTGAAGGCGACCGGCGGTGTCGGCCAACACCACATCTGCGCCTGTGGCCTTGGCCCGCTCCACTGCCTCGAACACGACCCCGGCTGCATCGGTACCGGGATCCTTGGCCACCACTTCGGACCCTGTACGTTCACCCCACACTTTTAGCTGGTCGATGGCGGCGGCGCGGAAGGTGTCCCCGGCCGCCAAAATGGTGGTTTTGCCCTCGGCGCGAAACCGATGAGCGATCTTGCCAATGGTCGTGGTTTTGCCAGTACCGTTGACGCCCACCACCAAAATCACAAATGGCTTTGCGGGGGAGACATCCAGGGGCTTTTCGGCGGGTGCCAAAATCTTCTCAATGCCGTCCGCCAAGGCTTCGCGCACTTGTTCCGGGGTCACCTCTTTGCCCAGGCGTGCTGCGGACAGTTCGGCCACAAGACGCGCCGCCACTGCCACGCCCAAATCAGACGCCACCAACAGGTCATCCAAATCTTGCAGGGTTTCCGCATCAAGCTTGCCGCCACCAAACAGACGGGTGACGCCACCGCCCAAGGCCCCCGCCGATCGGCTTAGGCCAGAGGACAGCCGCCCCAGCCACCCGGGAGAATTTTCAGCGGTCATGGATTAGGTGTCACTCGCTTGGGCGTCAGTGACTGGGTTGGGCGAGAAGTCGACCGTTCTCAAACCCCGTCACCGTGGCCGGGACAATATCGCCGACAGCCACGTCACCGCCTAAAATCACGCCACAGAAATCTTCCCCGTGGCCGGTGGCCCCATTCGGCGTGGCGCGTTCCACCAACACCCGATCGTTTGATCCGGCGCGGGCCATTAAATGCGCGGCCAAGGCTTTGTCGCCCTTGGCCCGCAGTCGCGCGACCCGGTCTTTCTTCACAGGGTCGGGGACTTGGGGCATGCGCCCGGCTGGCGTATCCCGGCGCACCGAGTACGGGAACACATGCAAAAATGTTAAGCCGCAATCATCCACCAGGGCCAAGGTATTTTCGAATTGGTCTTCGGTTTCCGTGGGGAATCCGGCGATCAAATCCGCGCCGAAGGTCACGTTGGGGAGCCGGGCGCGCAATTCGGCGCAAAACCCGATGGCTTGATCGCGGGTATGGCGGCGCTTCATGCGCTTCAAAACCATGTCGTCACCAGCCTGCAGGCTTAAATGCAAATGCGGCATGATCCGAGGCTCTGAAGCTATCAAATTGAACAGCACCGGATCCACTTCGCTGACATCCAATGACGACAGCCTGAGGCGTTCAATTTCCGGCACCTGATCCAACAGCGTCGCCACCAAATCCCCCAACCCAGGTCGGTGGGCCAAATCCGCGCCATAGGCCGTGATATCCACCCCCGTTAAAACGAATTCCCGGTATCCGTTGGCGGCAAGCTTGCGCGCTTGGGCAACGACGGTCTGGCCTAGGACGCTGCGGCTTGGGCCCCGCGCCGCTGGAATGATGCAAAACGTGCAGCGGTGATCGCAGCCATTCTGGACCTGTAAAATCGCCCGGGCGCGGCCGTCTAAGCCTTCGATCAGCGGACTATTGGCCTCCACGACATGTTCGATGTCGTCCACTTGCCGGGCGGTGGTGTTGCGCCACGCCGCTGGGTCCAGCTTTTCGCCATTGCCCATGATCTGATCGACCTCGGGCATCGCCGCGTATGTGTCTGGGTCGGTTTGCACCGAGCACCCCGTGACAATGATCCGGGCATGGGGGTTTTTGCGGCGGGCCCGGCGAATGGCTTGGCGGGCTTGGCGTTCTGCTTCGGCGGTCACCGCGCAGGTGTTGATGACGATGGCGTCGTCCAGTCCAGCGGCCTGGGCGTTTTGGCGGATGACTTCAGATTCGAAGGTGTTCAGGCGGCAGCCGAAGGTGACTACCTCTGTCTTAGTGGTGGTCATCAGGTTGGTCATCATCAGGCTTGGGTTGCATGGCAGACACCAGCAGATCAGCGATGTTGAACTCGCCTTCAAAAACTGTGGCAGTCGGGCCGGTCAGCATGACATGGCCGTTGTCTTCCCGCCAATGAACCCCAAGGGCTCCGCCATCCATTTCCACCACCGCAGAACGGCCCATGTGTTCGCGCCGCACCGCCGCCACCAAGGCCGCGCACGCCGCGGTGCCGCATGACTCCGTGACACCAACCCCACGTTCCCAAACGCGCAGGCGGATCGTGTCTTCACCATTGATTTTGGCCATGCCCACGTTGACCCCTTCCGGGAACAGGTCGGAATTTTCAATCAGCGGGCCGATGGATTCTAGATCAACCGCACCAGGATTTTTCACCAGGAACACGAGATGCGGATTCCCCACATTCACCGCAATTGGATCCCAAATCAGCGGGTCATCTTCACTGTCTTCCTGGGCGATTTCGATGTCCACGTGCAAGGTGTCTTTTTCTTCGGCCATTGGGATTTCCTCCCAATTGGATTTAACCGGGCCCATGTCCACGGTCACCAATCCTTCGCCGCCATCGTAGCCCGCCAAAATTCCGGCATTGGTTTCGATGGTCACCTGGTCTTTTTCGAGTTCCTTCATCAACAGAGCCGCAACGCACCGGGTTCCATTGCCGCAGGCGTCAACTTCGGTGCCATCTGCATTGAAGATATGCATAAACGCGTCGGCCTTTTCCGAAGGCCCCATGACCAATAGCTGATCGCAGCCAATACCGGTTTGGCGGTTGGCAATAATCTCAACTTCGACCGGTTCCAGGGGCACGGGCCGTTCCCGGCCATCCAAGATCACGAAGTCGTTGCCGAGGCCGTGCATTTTGATAAAAGGGCGTCCATTTCTCATGGAGGCGGTTATGACCCATGGGTGGCGCACTGTCCAGCACACCGCAAAGCCTGCGCCGACTTGACCCAGGGGCGGGGCACCATTACTTATTGGGCACTTGGTACACGTTTGATGCGGCCCGCGCCTTAACGTTCGGCGCCCGCCAGTCCGCGAGTTTTCGCGCACTGGCGTTTATTGCGTTTGGCTTTACCCAACTGAGTGGTGACGAAAAGATTTATGTTTGAGACCCTAACCACCCGACTTTCAGACGCGTTTGACGCCTTACGCCAGCGCGGTGCCCTGCGCGAAGGCGACGTGGACGAGGTCTTGCGCGAAGTCCGGGTGGCGCTGTTGGAAGCCGACGTGGCCTTGCCGGTGGTCAAAGACTTCATTGCCGCAGTGCGCACCAAGGCCGTTGGCGCCGAGGTCGTGCGCAGTGTCGCCCCGGCGCAAATGGTCGTCAAAATCGTCCACGACCAAATGGTCGAATTGCTGGGCACTGAGGCGGTAAGCAT
>JABHVE010000033.1 GCA_018658465.1 Alphaproteobacteria bacterium | reverse complement strand
GCCGGGGGCGGGCCAATTTCTGCGATGGCCGTGGGTGGCGCGCCTTCACCGATGCGGGCACCGTCCGGGGCAAAGGTCCGCCCGGCCAACACGCCGCCAGCGCCGCTGCGGCTTAACGACAAAGTGGTTGGGGCAAAGTAATCGGCCAGGCCGCTTTTTTGCTCGTCGGTGGTCACGTTGACCAGCCACAGCAGCAAGAAAAACGCCATCATCGCGGTCACGAAATCGGCGTAGGCAACTTTCCACGCGCCGCCATGGTGACCTGCGGCCACATTGGTGACCCGTTTGATGATAATTGGTTGAAGCTGTGAGTCGTCCGCCATACATCCCGCCTAGTTCAATGACATCTAATATAGGTGTCCTGGTCAAAGTATACAGGGCCGCCAGAAATTCGGGAGCGCGTTATGGGGACCCGGGATCGCTTGGATTTATGAGATTTGGGGCGCTTCCTGGACCGCATCTTCCAGTTCAAGGAACGTCGGTCGTTCGTGATTGAATAAGATTTTGCGGGCAAATTCCACCGACACCGCTGGCGGATACCCGCTCATGTGGGCCAGCAATCCGGCCTTGATGCATTCCAAATATTTGATGTCTGAATCGGCATAGTGTTCAAGGCTGGAGCCGATCGGTCCAACCAGCCCATACGCCAGCAAAACCCCCAAAAACGTTCCCACCAACGCGGCGCCAATCTTTTCACCCAAAACTTCGGGCGGTTCGGTGATCGAGCCCATGGTTTGGATCACCCCCAACACGGCGGCGACGATGCCGAAAGCAGGCAGACCTTCGGACATCCCGGTGATGGCATGGGCCACATGGTGGGCCTCAACTAGATGGGTTTCAATATCTTCGTCGATTAGAGTTTCCATCTCATGGGGGTTGTCCGTGCCCATGGTCATCAAGCGCAAATAGTCACACAGGAATTCCACCGCCGTGTCATTGCTCATGAATTCCGGAAATGACGAGAAAAGCGCGCTTTCGGCTGGATCTTCGATATGGGCTTCCAGGGTCAGCATGCCTTTGGATTTGGCAATGCGGAACAGGGTGTACATCAGGACTAACAATTCCAGGTATTCGGCCTTTTTGTGGGGCGCCCCTTTAAAAACGCGGGCTAGGTGGCTCATCGTATGTTTCAACACTGATCCAGGATTGGCGATGATGTAGGCACCAACGGCGGCCCCACCAATGATCAGGACTTCCAGGGGCTGATTGAGAACCGACAGCTCCCCATGGGGCATGTAGCCGCCAAGGATGGACCCCACCACCACGCCAAGACCGATAACAAAAATCATGCGGCAACGTCCTTGCCCGCGTGCCGGTGGGCCGACCGACCGTCATAAATGCGCGGCGCTTCGAATTGGGTCATTCTTGCCATACTAGGTTTCACAACGACTCAAGGTTTTGCCCTTGGCGGCCCACTTGGGACTTTCCAAGGCGGTATTTTTCCATGGAGGGCATTGTATATGCAATCCTGCGGCCACAGGAATCAAGGAGTCGCGGGGTCTGGACCCCAAGGGGCTTGATTTTCCCCTAAAAATCAAAGACTTAGCGGTTCTCAGCTGCAGCGCTTAGGATATGGACGGTGAACCCGGCCTCGGTGAGTTTGGTCACCATTCCCTTTCCGCTATTCTGGTCACGGGTCTCTATCATTAGGTCCAATTCGGCAGCCTTGGCTGGCACATCCAGGAAAAGCCGTTGATGGCGGACCTCGATAATATTGCCGCCATTTTCGCCAATGATGGTGGAACCCCGGGCCAGGGTGCCCGGTTCGTCGGTGATATCCACCCGCAGGCTGAATATCCGCCCGGTTCGGACTAAACCGCGATTGAGCACTTGGGCTAACAATCGAGAGTCGATATTGCCCCCTGAAATTACCAGGCCGACTTTTTGCCCAGCAAACCGATCAGGGTTTGCCATCAGGGCCGCCAATGTCACCGCACCGGCTCCCTCTGCCACGGTTTTTTCGATTTCCACCAGTGCGCAGATGGCTTGTTCAATGGCGGTTTCTTCCACCACCAACACGTCGTCCATGAACGCCCGAATAATGCCCAAAGGAACGGCGCCCACTTCCTTGACCGCGATGCCTTCGGCAATCGTCGGGCCGCCGGACTTTTTGGGCAGATTGTTCAATATTTGGTGCAACGACGGATAATGATCCGCCTCGACACCAATCACCTTGATGTCGGGCTTGATGGATTTTGCTGCAACGGCACACCCGGCGATCAGGCCACCGCCGCCAACCGGGGCCATTAGGACGTCCAGGGTTGGAACGTCTGCCAGCATTTCCAAGGCCACGGTACCTTGGCCGGCGATGATGATGGGATCGTTGAACGGATGAATAAGGGTCAGGCCTTCCTTGTCCGCCATGTCTTCGGCAAACGGTGCACTGTCTGCCAGGGTATCCCCATGCAACACGACACGGGCACCGAACCCCTTGGTGTGCTGGACCTTGGTGTTAGGGGTGTTGATGGGCATGACGATGGTGGCGGGGATACCCATGCGCTCTGCATGATAGGCAACCCCTTGGGCATGGTTCCCGGCCGACGCCGCCATGACACCGCCTGCGCGCTCAGGCTCGGACAGGCTCAACAGCTTGTTCAATGCACCGCGATCTTTGAAGGATGCCGTGAACTGTTGGTTCTCAAATTTCAAGAAAACCTCGGCCCCAGTAATCGCTGAAAGAGTATGCGATCGGGCCATAGGGGTGCGAATAACAGCACCATCAATTGCCGCCGCTGCTGCCTCAATATCTTCCAAAGTAACTGTCAATGTGCGCTCATGGGGTCGAGGCGTCCTGCAACAGCCGGGCAGCTTCCAGGGCGAAGTAAGTCAGAATGGCGTCCGCCCCGGCGCGCTTGAACCCCAACAAACTTTCTAAAATGGCGCGGTCACGCTCCATCCAGCCGCGCTCGACAGCAGCCAAAATCATCGAATACTCGCCGCTCACTTGGTACGCCAGGGTAGGCGCGCCAAAGGCCGCCTTCACCCGATGGACGATGTCCAAATAGGGCATGCCCGGCTTGACCAAAACCATGTCTGCGCCTTCGGCCAAATCCAGGGCAACTTCGCGCAGGGCTTCGTCGCCGTTGGCAGGATCCATTTGATAGGTCTTTTTGTCCCCCGCCAGAACGGTGCCAGAGCCGACGGCATCGCGGAAGGGCCCATAAAATGCCGAGGCATACTTGGCGGTATAGGCGGCCAAAATGACGTCCTGAAATCCCGCCCCATCCAATGCAGCGCGCACAGCGCCGATGCGCCCGTCCATCATGTCTGACGGCGCGATCACATCGCATCCGGCCTTGGCCTGGACCACTGCTTGGGCGCACAGGACTTCGATGGTTTCATCATTCAAGATGACGCCGCCTTTCAACAGCCCGTCGTGGCCATGATCGGTGAAGGGATCCAAGGCCAAATCGCACATGACGCCCATTCCCAAATCCGCATCTTTCAGGGCCGCCGTTGCCCGACACACCAAGTTGTCGGGATTCACGGCCTCGGAGCCCTCGGCATTTTTCAAGGACTGATCAATCTTTGGGAAAATCGCCACCATGGGAATACCCAGGTCCGCGGCTTGCCTTGCCGCGTCAACCAGACGATCAATTGTGTGGCGCTGAACCCCGGGCATGGAGGGCACGTCCTCTGATGTGCCTTCGCCGTCGATGACGAACATCGGGTAAACCAAATCCTGGGGCCCTAAGCGTGATTCGGCCACCAGTCGCCTTGACCACGGTGCGGCGCGCAGGCGTCGCATGCGTGTTTCTGGGTATTGACCCGTCGGATTCATAAGCCTCCCCAAGTTCGGGTAACGGTTGGGCCAGAGTTTACACAAAACAGGGCGCGGAGCCACTGGCCCCGCGCCCCATTTGGGAGGCATCCCTTTGGGTTAAATCTTAAGCGGTTTCACGCTCGCGTTCGAACTGGGCGACCAGTTCCCGACGCTTGCGATCTTCCCAATCGTCCCCTAGCACCGAATCGAGCCCGAAAACTTTCAGGGCCGACAATGCCAGGACATAGGCCATGACTACGCCGGGCCACAAGAACCACCAGTCACCGGCGCTGGTCAGCACGTTGATGACAAACAGGACACCGGTGACGCCAGCGAACGAGCGGGCGCGGCTGCGAAACGCGTGAAAGGCTTTCATGCGGCGGGCGACCCGGCCATCGTCAGTTTTTCCGGCTGCCTCCAGTTGGGCACGGATTTGGGCTTCCCGGCGATCGACCCACGAAGATCGGTTGCTGAACCATCCGCGCACCCGTTCACCGACTTCGCGCATGCCGTCGGATCCCAAAGTGCGGAAGCTAACAAGGCCCAAGGCAGCGACAATGAAGAACGAAGGCCAAGCGAACCACCAATCAATGCCTGACCCCAATACGTTCACCATGAACAAGAAGGCGATGGTGGCGCCGCCCACATAAACGCCGCGATAAAGCTTTTTCATTCTGGCCACCGCATATTTGGCGCGATCTTCTGGTGTTGCGGCGGGCCTTGATGGGCCGTGGCGGCGGAACGATTTGCGATGTTCGCGGAATTCCCGGCGATGTGCGCGGAATTCTCGGCGGTGATTTTGGAAGGTAATACGCGGGTTTTCTGGGGCATTTTCCTCGTCTGGGTCAAAACCGTAGACGCCGGTTTCTTCCCCATCCACCGAATATTCGCCCAAAAGCTCGAACCCATTTTTGGTGCGGCCACGGGCTTGCTCGTAAATCGCGGCACTGATCCGCAAGCCGCCGGAAACGGCGAGGTCACGCAGGTCGTCGGCCATTTCGACGCCAGCGCCAACGATCGCTTCGTCGGTGGTGGTGATGACACCCAGGGCAATGCCGGCGCGGACTACGGCTGCATCGTCATCCGCTGCCTCAACATTCCCGTCGTCCACCGCGTCTAGCATGGACAATGCCGAAGCCACTGCATCAGAGGCTCCTTTGAATTCTGCCCGCAGGCCGTCGGCTTGTTCGGGTGCGGTGGTACCGCCATGGTGATCCACGGCGCTGGTAAATGCTTCGCGGACCCGCTTCAGCCCGTCTTCAGACACCTCCGCCACGTCAACACTCAAGACCGTGGCTAGGTGGGACTCGTTGCTCGTCGCCATTGGAAATCCCCCTGTTGGAACCATGAATTTGTCCACTCCATATGGGGAGGGTGTTTTTGATGTGCAACGCCTGGGCCGGGGTTAATTGCCCGACCAGCCGGATTAGCCTATTTATGGGGCTTAAACCCAGAACAGATGCGGCCCTATGGCGGATCAGCAGGCGATAAACGACGGCAATGACACCCAGGCGACCACGGAGTCCGATGACAAGAAGTCCCCGGACGCCAAGGCCGTGTACCTGGAATCGTTGCAGCTGATCGAGCGCCTGCATCGGCGGTTCCTGGATGTGGTGAAGGTTGAATTGGACCGGGTGGGGGTGGAGGACATCAATAACGTCCAGGCGGTCATCCTGTACAACATTGCTGATTCCGAGATCACCGTGGGGGAATTGACCAGCCGCGGCTATTACCAAGGGTCAAACGTCACCTATAACCTGAAAAAACTGGTGGAAAATGGGTTCTTAGAGCAAGTCCGATCGCCCTATGACCGGCGCTCTGTGCGGGTCCATTTGACCGAAAAAGGCCTGGATTTGTTCCATCGCATCGATGATTTGTACCAATATCAGGTCACCGAGCTCACCCGGGGCGGCCTGGATGCCGAGAATTTGGCCGAGCTCAAGCGAGCGTTACTTGCCCTGGAACGGTTTTGGAGCGATCAAGTACGCTTCCCAAGTCGGTAATTTGGCGAAAAACCGTGGCAAAACACCACATGGGGGGATTCACGGATTAGCAACAATCGGCCTTTAAGGTAAAGTTCTGGGGCCGAATGGTTAATTTGGCGTGGTTGCAGTGAGTTGGGGAAAACTTGCGGCGGCGAAGGGGAGAGAAGATATGGATTACATCGGGCACTTTGCAGAACAAATTCAAGGCCTTAAGGATGAAGGCCGGTACCGCACGTTCGCCGAACTTGCGCGCCACGCGGGGCAATTCCCACGCGCCACGCGCTATCGCCCTGATGGCACGACCCACGAAGTCACCATTTGGTGCTCCAACGATTACCTGGGAATGGGCCAGAACCCTGTGGTCCTTGACGCCATGCGCGAAGCTTTAGGCGCAGTCGGCGCAGGCGCAGGCGGTACCCGCAATATTTCCGGTACCAACCATTACCATGTGCTGTTGGAACAAGAACTCGCCGACCTGCACCAAAAAGAAGCCGGGTTAATCTTCACTTCTGGCTATAACGCCAACGAAGCGGCGCTTTCGGTCCTGGGCAAATTGATGCCGGGCTGCATTTTGTTCTCAGATTCTCTCAATCATGCCTCGATGATCGAAGGCATTCGCCATTCCATGGCGGAAAAGCACATCTTCCGCCACAACGATGTGGAACACCTGGAAGAGCTGCTGAAGGCAGCCGACCCCGACGCGCCGAAGATCATCATTTTCGAAAGCGTCTATTCCATGGAGGGCGATATCGCCCCCATCAAAGAAATTCTCGATCTGGCCGACCAATACGGCGCCATGACCTATTTGGACGAAGTCCACGCGGTGGGCATGTATGGGCCCAATGGCGCAGGCGTTGCCGAACGCGAAGGCCTAATGGACCGGGTAACGGTCATCAACGGCACCCTCGGCAAGGCATTCGGCGTCGGCGGCGGCTATGTGGCTGGCCCGGCGGCGATGATTGACGCCATCCGCAGCTTCGCCCTTGGCTTTATTTTCTCAACCTCTTTGTCGCCGGTGATCGCGGCGGGTGCGTTGGCCAGCGTGCAATATGTGCGGGCCCACAATGAATTGCGGGTGAAGCACCAAGAACGCGCCGCGACCCTGAAGAAATTGTTCGGCGATTACGGCATCCCCATGATGCCGTCCGTCAGCCACATCGTTCCGGTGATGGTGGGGGATCCCCGCTGCACAAAGGAAGGCTCCGACGCCTTGTTGGACGATTACGGCATCTATGTGCAGCCGATCAATTACCCCACTGTGCCAAAGGGCACGGAACGTCTGCGTTTTACCCCGTCACCCTTGCATACCGACGAAATGATGCATGACTTGGCGAATTCCGTGAACGACCTGTGGGCGCGCCTGCATCTGCAACGCCAAGCGGCTTAAAAACAACCTTCCCGACACCGCAAACCCCTTGCCCTTCTGGGCTGGGTTCATCAACATGCGCCCATGAAAACTCGGACTAGGGGATCGACCGGCGGGGAATACCTGTTGGAGTTCGTTCGCCAAGGTGCCTATGTGCGCATCGCCGCCATCGACCCGGCTTCGGGGGTGGAGGTGGTCACCGTGGGAGACGCCAGCCGCCCGAAATCAGAGCTCACCCGAGTGGCCGTGCAAAAGTTGGAATACGTCCTGAAAAAGAAAGCAGACGAGGCGGGTTGGTAGATGGCTGAGAAGAAAAAAAGTTCGACGAAGGCAAAGAAATCCGAGTCGAAATCTAAGGGCCCTAAATCAACCCTGGATGCTGCGAAAGAGGCGAAGGCGAAGAAAGTGTCCTCCGGCACGTCCGAGTCGGGATCGGCGGGCTACAGCATCGGCGAAAATCAAAAGGCCGTAACAGAAAGCTATCGCAAAGGCTGGGACTCGATTTTTTCGAAAAAACGCTGATCCTTACCCCCGGCGCATTTGTCACAATAATCACTGTGAATATCCTTGCTCGTCGGCGGGGTCCGTGGGGTAATGGGGCGTCGGCGTTGCGCGCGGATTGTAACAGTGTAAATTTTCGCCATGACCCTGTCGGATTCCCCAGCCATCCCTGCAACGAATGCCGCCCTGTCCATCCGCGGGGTTCACAAACGCTTCGGCGGCGTGGTGGCGGTGAACGACTGCTCCTTTGATGTGCCACAAGGGTCGATAACCGGCCTAATCGGTCCCAACGGTGCCGGCAAAACCACATTGTTCAATGTCATTTCCGGGTTTTTGACCCCCAACGAGGGCCAAATTCTGCTGAATGGTGTGGATGTGGCGGGGGAAAAACCCAACGAATTATTCCACCGGGGCCTGGTGCGAACCTTTCAAATTCCCCACGAATTTCAACGCATGACGGTGTTGGAAAATCTGATGGTGGTGCCGAAAGAACAGGCCGGCGAAAACATTTTCAATGCTTGGCTCAGGTGGGGCATGGTCCAGGACCAAGAAGCCCAGGTGCGCGACCGGGCCGACGAAGTTCTGGAAATTCTGCGAATGACCCATGTGCGCAATGAATTGGCCGGGGTGTTGTCAGGGGGCCAGAAAAAGTTGCTGGAATTGGGCCGCACCATGATGGCCGAGCCCCAGGTGGTGTTGCTGGATGAACCCGGCGCCGGGGTGAACCCCACATTGATGCGCGAATTATCCGAACACATCATGCGCTTCAAAACCGAGATGGGATGTTCGGTGTGCATCATCGAGCACGATATGGATCTGATCGGGGAATTGAGCGATTCCGTGATCGTGCTGACCTCCGAAGGGGTGCTGGCCGAAGGCTCCATGGAAGAAATCCGCGCCAACGATTTGGTCATCGAAGCCTATTTGGGCCACACCGGCGTCGGTGCCGGGGCCCACAAGGCGGGCAGGGTGGTGCCGTCATGAGCTTGCTGGAAGTCACCAATATCCATGGGGGGTACGGCGGCGCTGATATTTTGAAAGGCGTCAACATGCGGGTCGTCGACGGCGGCTTGGCGGTGATTATCGGCCCCAACGGCGCTGGAAAATCCACGGCCATGAAGGCCATCGCCGGGTTGGTAAAAATCAACCGAGGCACCGTCACATTTCAAGGCCAAGACGTGACCGGCATGCGGGCCGACAAACTGACGGGCATGGGGCTGAGCTATGTGCCCCAGGAACGCAACGTTTTCCCGACTCTGACGGTGCTGGAAAATTTGGAAATGGGGGCGTTTTTGGTGTCCGGAAACCTTAGGCCACGCCTGGATCGGGTCTATGGGATTTTTCCGCTGCTGGCCGAAAAGACCCAAATGCTTGCGGGGAATCTTTCCGGTGGCGAACGGCAAATGGTGGCCATGGGTCGGGCGTTAATGTTGGAGCCAAAGCTGTTGATGTTGGACGAACCCACCGCAGGCCTGTCGCCAAAAATCACCGATATGATTTTCCAAAAAATCAAAGAAATTAGCGAAAGCGGATCTGCCGTGTTGATGGTCGAACAAAACGCCCGCCATGCGTTGGCCCTGGCCGACTGGGCCTATGTGCTGGTCATGGGCAAGAACCGATTTGAAGATTCGGGCAAAGCAGTTCTAGCCAACGACGAAGTCGCCACCATGTTCTTGGGCGGCTAGATGGAACTCTTACTGCTCGTCACCCAATCCCTGATTTATGGCATCGTCCTGGGCAGCATCATCACCCTGGGTGCCATCGGTGTTTCGCTGATTTTCGGCATTCTGAAATTCGCCCATTTCGCCCATGGGGATTTCATGACCGCCGGGGCGTATTTTGCGTTCTTTTTCGTCTCGGTTTTTGGCTGGCCGGTGTGGGCCGCCTTCCCCCCGGCCGCTGCCGGACTGATCTTGATGTCGTTGCTGGTGAACAAGGTGGTCTACCAGCCCTTGTCCCGCACCCGTCCGGTGATTTTGTTGGTGGCGGCAATCGGCATGG
>JABHVE010000034.1 GCA_018658465.1 Alphaproteobacteria bacterium | reverse complement strand
GATGGTGAGGGCGTCTTCCGTAAGAAGCACCGTATTTCGGGTGTCGACCCCCGGCCCGAGGAACGATTGGACGGACGCTATTCCATCTCCGCTGCTGGTCCTCAAGGTTGACGGACAGCGAATACACCGTGTTATTGGGCGCGAATCTGAAAATGTAACTAGGACGCAGGCTGAAGAATTCATCTCCAAGGGAAGGGCCGAAGCCAACGAGGGCCGCCTCGACCTACCGAAGGGGAGAAAGACCCACCTCACCTTTGCGGAAGCGGCTGCGAAGTATCTCAAGAATCTGCGATCGATTGGGGGAAAGGACTTTGTAAAAAACGAGCAGCACCTAAGAGGCCATTTAGTGCCTTACCTTGGCGGGATGCCCTTGAATCGAATTTCAACTTTTACGATTGAGAAATTTCGAAATCACTGTACAGAGGCGGGCCTCAGTATTGCGACAACCAATCGCACCCTGGCAACCTTTCGTCGCATGGGAAATCGGCTCCACGAGTGGGGGGTCACACCAGCTCCGTTCGCCAAAGTCAAATTGGAATCCGAACATAATCAAAGGGATTTCGTCCTTTCGCACGATCAGGAGCGCCAGTTGCTCGATGCCGCGTTGCAGGATTCCAACCCTTTTGTGCACCTGTTTGTTCGCGTTGGGCTGGCGACCGGGCTGCGCCACAGCGAAATTTTGGCAGCCCGGTTTGAGCACCTCGACTCGGTGCGTCGGCGACTAAGGGTGCGTGTGAAAGGTGGGCGTCTGAGAAATCAGCCCCTCACCAAGGGAATAACGGCCGCATTGGTCGAAGAGCGAAGAATGGCGAACGATCCATACGGATGGGTTTTTCCCAGCCGACGAGCCAAAAGTGGGCACATCGAAACAATGTCCTCAAGTTTTTCCCGCTGTGTACGACGGGCTGGATTTGATCCGCGATTCGTTATCCCGCACACCATGCGCCACACGGCGATAACTCGGCTGGCCGAGACTGGCGCGGACATCAAAACTTTGCAGGAATTTTCGGGGCACGAGTCGATTTCGATGGCTCTTCGGTATGCGCACCCACAGGGTCGAGCTGTGGATTCAGCACTGGACCGGATGGAGCAACAAGGAACACCGGATGAACATGCCCGCGCCAAAATTGGGGTAAAAACCTGACGCGACTACACCGGAATTACACTTCCTGCCCTCGTTGATCCCACTGCCTCCCTCTTCCTTCCCCACTAACCCTTTGATTTTATTGGTGCCCGCTGCTGGACTCGAACCAGCACGGCCGTTAGGCCAAGGGATTTTAAGTCCCCAGCGTCTGCCAATTCCGCCAAGCGGGCACCTGGGGCGCACAGTACCGCTTGAGAGCCATCTGGGCCAAGGGGCCAAGGGGTAAATGCGGCCATGGGGGAGCCAGCAAACACCGCTCAAGCTTCTGGGGGGTTCAGGATGGCGTAAATGTGGTGGGCGATGGGTTCGGCCTGATCTGGATCAGCCCAGTATTCGTCGTGGGACAATGGGTTCCATTTGGTGAGCGGGCCACCGACGCTGATCGGGAAGTCGTGGGAAACTGCGGCAGCGAACGCATCATTGATCGCCCGCAACGGGTACGCCAGCACATCAGCTGGGTCGTAATAATTTTCCCAAATGGCCCCGTCTGGGAGCGTGATCGGCATCGGGTTCTTTTTGGAAAACGTGAAGATCGGGATCGGGCATCCAAAGGTGATAAAGGCTCTTAAGGTTTCAAGCCGTTCAAACCGGTTCGTCGGCGATGGCTCAGCATAGGCCCCATGTTGCATGTCCCAAATGTAGTTGGACATGATGTGACTACCCAGGGAATGGGCCATGATCACCAGGGGTTTATCTTGGCCACCCAGGGTCTCATGGAGGCTGGCGACCGCTTCCCGAACCCGACTGTGAATGCGGGCATAGGTGTCTGCCGCCGGATCATAATCGTCGCGCGTTTCATCCACCGGGCGATACGCTGCGGAATCCCCTACCGCGCTGACAATGAATTCGCGCAACGGCAGAAAATCCAAATCGTTGTCCAGGCGCGCCCGGGAAAGGTATTCAGAGCGGCTTTGTTTCAGGATATCGGCCCAAAACACAGATTTCCATGCCAGTTGGTTGGCGCGTACACCCATGGCCCGGACCTGTTTGTTCACATGCTTTTTAACCGGCTCGGCGAAGGACTCTTCTTTTAGCCCTGTGCCGTGGATGACCAAAATTCCCAAATCGGCCATGAATGCTGATGCCCCGCTACCCTGATCCCGTCGTTGAACGAGAATACCCCCGCATTCCAAGACCTCCAAGGCGTCCCATGACCTGGGGGCCGACCATCGTCTAGTATCAACACCATGAGCAGAGCGGAACGGGTACAAGTGGGAATTGGCTGGGTCATCCGTGGAGTGCTGGCCTATGAGGCCATCTTCGCCGGGGTCGCCACCAACTGGCCGGTGGCATTCACCGCTGTCATGGCGTTGGCGGCCAGTTTCTTGCCGGCGCTGTTGGAGCGAAATTTAAGACTGCAACTGCCCATCGAATTCGAACTAATTATCGTGTTTTTCGTGTTCGCCACCCTGTTTTTGGGCGAAGGCCGCAGCTTTTATGCCCGATTTGGATGGTGGGACAATGCCTTGCACACCGGATCGGGCGTGGTCATGGGCTTTGTCGGATTTCTGGTGCTCTATACCCTGCAACAACACGAGCGGCTGCAAATGAAGCCGATGCTGTTGTGCACCTTTTCTTTTGCCTTTGCCCTGGCGGCCGCCACCTTGTGGGAGATTTTTGAATTCACCATGGACAGCACGTTCGGGTTCACCATGCAGAAAAGCGGTCTGGACGACACCATGGCAGATTTGATCGTGGGCGGTGCAGGGGCGATGTTTGCCGTTGGCACGGGCTATCTATTTTTGGTGCGCCGTCACGCCCCGTTGGGGTGGTTCGAATACATGTTGGAACGGTATTTCGACGAAAACCCTGAGGATCCAAAGCCCAGTTAGCCAAGCCCCTAGGAGCCGGCCAACGCCGCCAGGGTTGCCAATTCAGACCACAGGTAGGCGATTTTTCGCACCGGCCTGCCGCCTACTCGGATGGTTCTGGCCCCATACGGCACGCCACCCAGGGATTCGTAAAATTTGCGCGCCGGGTTTTTCGCCAGCACCCAAACCACCATGGATTCAGCCCCGCGGTCCATCAGAGCCTGGGCACAAGCGCTGATCAAACCGGACCCCAATCCTTGGCGATGGTGGGTGTCCAACAGGTACAACGTATACAGTTCCGCCCGTCTGCGGTGGGCACCGCGGCGCTGAGGCCCTGCCGATGCGAACCCCACCACTTTTCCGTCGGGCCCTTGGGCCACAAACGTCGAATCGTGGGGTTCGATCCGGCACAAGCTGCGCCACCAGGCCAGAGTCTCGTTGGTTTCGCTTAGGTCTGACAGGGTCTGCTCTGGCAGGATGTCGGGATAGGTGGATTGCCAAGATTTGACGTACACATGGGCAATGCCTGAGGCATCAGCGGCATTGGCCTTGCGGACTTTGACGTTGGTGGCATTGGTGGTGGTCATGGTGCCCCGTTCTTACTGGATGGATTGCCCCCCAGGTCGCGCACCAAATCGCGCACCTGGTCGGCGGCCTGAGCAATCCGGTTTGGGTCGGTTGACCGCAGCACCAAATCACACCCGGCTCCGGTTTCAGAATAGAACGGATAGCTGCCAATTTCGACATCCAAGAATCGGCCTTGCAAGGTGCCGAGTTCCGCTGCGATCGCGCCTTCGGGTAAATCACACCGCACGGTTACCGAGGCCACAGGGGCGGCTCCCGCAAAGGACTCCGCGATGCTTTCAAACATCACCCGCATGATTTCCGGCACCCCGGCCATGACATAGACGTTGGCCATTTGGAATCCTGGTGCGGCGCTGATGGAATTTTCGATCAACGTGGCGCCTTCCGGGGTGTGGGCCATGCGGCGGCGGGCGTCGTTCAGCTTGGCCTCGCCATAGCGATCCACCAGCAGTTTCAAAGCCGCCGGGTTCAGGGCATAGGCCACGCCAAAGGCCTTGGCGATGCTGGGGGTGGTGATGTCGTCATGGGTGGGGCCGATGCCGCCGGTGGTGAACACATAATCGTGGGTGGCGCGGGCGCTATTGACCGCCTCGACGATGATGGCTTCGTCATCACGGATCACCCGCATTTCCATGACCTTGACCCCAAGTTCCCCCAATCGCGCCGCCAAATACGGGGCGTTTTGATCCTGGGTCCGCCCAGATAGTATCTCGTTGCCGATCAGCAAGATGCACGCGGTCTTCATATTGAAGTATTCACTGTGGGAACCGATATTAGGAACACTAGAGCAGATCGTCGCTGAAGGCGGCGTGAATCTGATCGTGGTAACAAGAGCAGATCGCCGCCAATTTGAATCGCTGCTCCGCAGCACTGGCGGCGTGAATCTGATCGTTCTTTTTAGATAGAATATGCAGCAGCCTAATCCACTCATTCGCGGCACTTTGGTACGGCGGTACAAACGGTTTTTGGCCGACGTGGCGCTTGATTCCGGGGGCGAAATGACCGTCCATTGCCCCAATCCCGGTGCCATGCTTGGTTTGACGGAACCCGGCATCGAAGTTTGGCTGTCAAAATCCGACAATCCAAAGCGCAAGCTGAGCCATACATGGGAGCTCGCCCACGTGGATGGCGGCCTGACCGGGGTGAACACCATGGTGGCCAACCGCATCGGCGAAGAGGCCATTGGCGGCGGCGTGGTCCCTGAGCTTGATGGGTACGCAAACCTCCGCCGGGAGGTCAAATACGGCAAGAATTCCCGGGTCGATTTGCTGCTGCAAGGTGACGATCGGCCTGATTGCTATGTGGAGATCAAAAATGTCCACCTGATGCGCGAGGCCGGACTGGCGGAATTCCCGGATTCGGTCACCGCGCGGGGGACAAAACACCTGGGGGAGCTGGCGGCAATGGTCAAAGCCGGGCACCGCGCCGTCATGCTGTACGTGGTCCAGCGCGGGGATTGCGACCGCTTTGCCTTGGCGGCGGATATCGATCCGGCCTATGCCAGCGCCTTTGCTGATGCCAAAGCCCAAGGGGTAGAGGCGATTGCCTACGGGTGTGCTCTTTCCGTAAAGGAAATTGTGCTAAATAAAGCTCTGACACTAAAAATGTGACGGATGTTCGGACCTTGATGAACGACTTAGAACCCCACGACGATACCGAAATCCTGCCCCAACGCACCGGGGCGATAAAAATTCACCAGCCTGAGCATTTGGACGGTATGCGCAAAGCCGGGCGCTTGGCGGCAGAAACCCTGGACCACATCGCCCAGTTCGTGAAGCCCGGGGTCACCACTGGGCACCTGGATTTGATTTGCCGGGAATTCGTGCTGGATAACGGCGGGTTTTCCGCCCCGCTGAATTATCGCGGTTATCCCGGATCGGTTTGCACCTCGGTAAACCATGTCATTTGCCATGGCATCCCCGGCGACAAGACTCTGAAGAACGGCGATGTCCTGAACATTGATGTGACCACGTTTGTGGACGGATGGCACGGGGACAGCAGCCGCATGTATACGGCGGGAATCGCAAATCGCAAGGCGGCGCGCCTGT
>JABHVE010000042.1 GCA_018658465.1 Alphaproteobacteria bacterium | reverse complement strand
CTGATGTATGTGCTGATCCGCGGTCTGCGCCAGGTCACCAAGACCCTGACCGACACCTCCGACGATTAAGCCAAACTTACGTTGAAAAGATTGGTGGAGCCGAGGGGAGTCGAACCCCTGACCTCGACGTTGCGAACGTCGCGCTCTCCCAACTGAGCTACGGCCCCAATCCGGGCGGATAATGGAAATCCTGGGCGGTTAAGTCAACGCGTGAAGCGACGGTGGACCGGGGCGGCCCTGGCCTTTACAAATGGCACCAGGGTTCTCACCTAGTATTCTGACCTTTCACCAACAAAGCGGCGCAAATCCTATGCAGTCATTCGTCGGACTAATCGGCACAGTCCTTCAGCTCGTAATCTGGGCTGTTATCATCAACGCAATCCTCAGCTGGCTGATCGCCTTTGGCGTCGTCAACATGAGCAATCGCTTCGTGTACACGGTCAATGACACCCTGAACCGGCTAACCAACCCGATGTTGGCACCCATACGCAGATTTATGCCGAACTTAGGCGGCGTGGATATTTCCCCACTGGTGCTGATTTTGCTGCTGATTTTTGCCCAAAGCTTGCTGGTCGAATACCTCGGCTGATAACAGCGCTCCGGGCAACCGCCAATGCAGGCAGTTTTCGTCGTCATCGACAATTTTCTGGCAATCGTCGGCTTCGCGGTTTTTGCCTGGGTGATCCTTCAGTGGCTCGTGACTTTTGGAATTCTTGACCACACCAATCGGATCATCGAGGCGTTCGACACTGTGATGGACCCCATCGTTGGGCCGTTTGTAAGGAACATCCCCTTCATGGGCGTTTTCTTGCTGCTGATTTTGATTTTCGTGCTGCGGGATTATCTGGCCACCACGATCGCCCCGATGTTTTAGCCACCTACGGCCAAGTTTTGCGCCACCTCAACATCTGGGCTAAAGAACGCCATGGCTGACGAAAACCCCACACCCCCGACCGCGAAAATCATCGACGGTACCGCGATCGCCGCCCGGGTGCGGGCCTCGGTTGCCCGGCGCACCGCGATCCTGAAGACCGAATTTGACCTGACCCCCACCTTGGCCGTGGTGCTGGTAGGGGACGATCCGGCTAGCCAAATTTATGTGGGCATGAAGACCAAGCGCGCGGCCGAGGTCGGCATGAAGGCCCGGGACATCGACATGTCCGCCAGCGCCGCCCAGGGACAGGTGATAGAGGTCGTCGAACAACTGAACGCCGACAAGGATGTGCACGCCATTTTGGTGCAACTTCCGCTGCCTCCCCAGATCAAAGCCGAAGAGGTCATCGACATCTTGGACCCGGCCAAGGACGTGGACGGCCTACACATTATCAACACCGGTTTGTTGACCTCGGGTCGGGTGGGCGTGGTGCCGGCCACACCCCTTGGCTGCTTGGCCCTGATCAAAAGCGTAACCCAGGATTTGGAGGGGTTGGACGCGGTAGTCGTGGGGCGCTCTAATTTGGTGGGCAAACCAATCGCCCAGCTGCTGCTGCGCGAGCATTGCTCCGTCACCACGGTCCACTCGCGCACCCGCAATTTGGATGAGATTTGCCGCCGAGCGGACATCTTGGTGGCCGCCGTCGGCAGGCCAGAAATGGTTAGGGGGGACTGGATCAAACCCGGCGCCATCGTCATCGACGTGGGCATCAACCGCCTGGAGCCCCAAGGGGCCGATGAGAAAGGCAGATTGGTTGGCGACGTGAACTTTGCCGAAGCGGCCCAAGTCGCCGGAGCGATCACCCCCGTGCCCAAGGGCGTCGGCCCCATGACCATCGCCTGTTTGCTGCAAAACACCCTGGCCCTGGCCTGCCGCAACGCCGGCGTGCCAATGCCGAAAGACCCCGAGGCCGCCTAACCGCCCCCTCATCATGGCCGGGCACAGAGCAGATCGCGCCTGTTCCGGCGCGTGAATCTGATCGACATACGTGACCCGGCCATCCACGTCTTACTTTTCCGGCATTAGGTAGGAAACACACCAAGCAACCTATCCCGCTCTGAGAAAGGAGCGGAAAAGCTAAGGGGCTTCGCGCTGGTCCTATGTGGAATTGTTTACGCCTCGTTCGCTTGGGCGAGTTTTGGCGCCGGGGACGCCGCTGATCGTATTCAATTCAAGGCAGAAGGCTGTTCCCCGCATCTCAAACTCAAAGGCCATGTAGCGGACAAGGCCATAGATGTAGATTTTGGCCCTGGGGTTTTCTCCCATCAGAAATTCCGCCTTCCCTCTCCATTCACCTGGAATGACATGCGGGACCTCCAGTTCTTGTGTGGGTTGGATGGGACCGTAATTGCGCATGGGCCACTTGGTCTCGTCGGCTTCATCAATGGTGAGGTCTTCCCCGTCGGGCGGCTCAGACACAACAAGACGGGAGGCCAGTTGTACGTCGATGGCTGGGGTTTGCCCGTAGTTCTTGAAATAAACAGCGACCCTAGGGAATCCATCGTCCCAGCCCTGAAGAACACCTCGGGCAACGCCTACGTAGGCTCGCAATTGGAGCATGGCCGTTTTTTCAGTGACTTCAGTCGATTTTTTCGCTGCCTCAGTAGTTCTTTTTGCCTCCACCAGAGTGTTATTAGCGGCGACAAGAGCCTTTTTGGTAGCCTCAAGCGTTCGCCAAATTAGGAACAGGGCCACCAAAGTGAAAGCGGCCTGAGCAAGGGAAGCCAAGGCCATCTTTTGTTGCGCATCAAGATCGGCCTGCGCTATCTCATTTCCGGCGGGATCGGCCTGACCACCATCCTCACCGGCTTCCTGATCGCCGGGGGCGGCCTCGATACCGATTTCGATGACCAGCGGGTCCCGGGCTGGGGCTCCGTCTTGGGAGGGCTCGGCCTCGCCCTCGGGAGCGCCTATACCATCTTCTTCTTCGCCAATTGGTGGTTCTTGGGAAACAATCTCCTCTGGCTGATTGGCCTCGGGATTGGCCCCTTGGGCGAGAACAACCGAAGCAACCGAAAAAGCGGCTAGGAAACCTCCCACCGCAATGAATGCACGCCAATTGCCACTAAACATTGCACGAAGAGTACAGCGATAAACCCGCCGCGTGAAATCTTGTTGTTGAGGTTCCGCTCGGATTTGGCAGGATTCCGAATAAGGGCCGGACACCAACCATGCGGACCGCCCGCTGGCGGTGGCGGCTAAGACCTTTTCGCCAACGTCCTTAGCCTCAACGCATTCAGCTTGATGAAGCCTTCGGCGTCGGATTGGTCATAGACCGCGTCTTCTTCGAAGGTGACGATTTCTTCGTCATACAAAGAATATTTCGATTCGCGGCCGACCACGCTGGCCTGGCCTTTGTACAGCTTCAGCCTGACAGTTCCGGTGACGAATTCTTGGCTTTTGTCGATTAATGCCTGGAGCATTTCCCGTTCGGGGCTGAACCAAAAACCGTTGTAAATCAGTTCGGCATATTTCGGCATGATGCTGTCTTTCAGATGGGTCGATGGCCCATCCAATGTGATGCTTTCAATGCCCCGGTGAGCGGCCAACAAAATCGTGCCGCCGGGGGTTTCGTAAATCCCCCGAGATTTCATGCCCACATAACGGTTTTCCACCAAATCCAAACGCCCGATGCCGTTGGCGCCGCCCAGTTCGTTGAGCCGTTCCAACAACGGTGCGGGTGACAAACGTTCGCCATCGATGGCCACCGCGTCGCCCCCTTCGAATTCGACCTTGATATAGGTCGGGCGGTCCGGGGCTTTTTCCGGCGAGACCGATCGGGAATACACAAATTCCCCGGCTTCCGATGCCGGGTCTTCCAATGCTTTGCCTTCGCAGGACGTGTGCAGCAGGTTGGCGTCTTGGGAAAACGGCGCTTCGCCTTTGGCATCGCTGGCCACGGGGATGTTGTTTTTCGCCGCGTATTCCAGCAATTCGGTGCGCGAATGCAGATCCCATTCGCGCCAGGGGGAGATGACTTTGATGTCCGGGTTGTTGGCATAGAATCCCAGCTCGAACCGTACCTGGTCGTTGCCTTTGCCGGTGGACCCATGGGCGACGGCATCGGCCCCCAATTCGGCGGCGATTTCGATTTGCCGTTTGGCGATCAGTGGCCGGGCGATGGCGGTGCCCAACAAATATTGCCCTTCGTACAAGGCGTTCGCCCGGAACATCGGGAACACATAATCGCGCACGAACAGCCCGCGCAGGTCTTCGATGATGATCTGGGTGACCCCCAGGGATTCGGCCTTGGCCCGCACCGGCACCAGATCTTCGCCCTGGCCCAGGTCGGCGGTAAAGGTCACCACCTCGCAGTCATAGACTTCCTGGAGCCATTTCAGGATGACCGAGGTATCGAGGCCGCCCGAGTACGCGAGCACAACTTTTTTCACCGACTTACGCTTGTCGTTCATAATCTTATTCCAGCTGGCAAATGAAAGCCCCCGCGAGGAGGCTTGGGTTAACTATAGCGTTTAGCGCTTGGCTTTGAAATGGCGGTCCAAGTGGCCCTTTGATTTGGCGGTCCAAGTGGCCCTGTTCAGGCTGGCTGGCGGTCTTTCGCAGACATGCGCACCGAGTCCGATTTCAGCTGGCCACAGGCCGCCGAGATATCCTGGCCGCGCGGCACCCGAATGGGCGAGGCATATCCCGCCTTGTTCACGATTTCGGCGAAGGCCGCGATGGTGGCGTCGTCGGACACCTGATAAATCGTCCCGGGCCACGGATTAAACGGGATCAAATTGACCTTGGCGGGGATGCCAGCGATCAATTGCACCAATTCCTTGGCGTCCTGGGGGCTGTCGTTCACGCCTTTCAACATGGCGTATTCGAATGTGATGCGCCGGGCATTTGATGCCCCGGGATAGGTCCGGCAGGCATCTAACAGGTCAGCGATGGGGTGCTTGCGGTTCAGGGGCACCAATTCGTTGCGCACATCGTCGCGTACGGCGTGCAACGAAATCGCCAGACCGACGCCGGTTTCCGCACCCAGACGCCCGATCATCGGCACCACACCCGCGGTGGAAACCGTGATGCGGCGGCGGGAAATTGAAATGCCTTCCGGGTCCATGATGATTTTCAGGGCTTTGACCACGTTGTCATAATTCAACAACGGCTCCCCCATACCCATCAGGACGATATTGGAAATCAGCCGGCCTTCGGACGGCGACGGCCATTCCCCCAGCACATCCCGGGCGATCAGCACCTGGCCAACGATTTCTTCTGCCGTCAGATTCCGCACCCAGGGCTGGGTGCCGGTGTGGCAGAACGAACAATTCAGGGTGCAGCCCACCTGGGTGGAAATGCACAAGGCCCCGCGATCGTCTTCGGGGATCAGGACGCTTTCGACCTTTGCCCCGTCCTCCAGCTCCACCAGCCATTTGCGGGTGCCGTCCACGGATATCTGTTCCGTGGCAATCTTGTCCCGGCGCAAATCCCACGCGGCCTTCATGCGCGCCCGCAAATCCATGGAAATGCTGGTCATGGTGTCGAAATCCGTGGCCCCCCGGTGATACATCCAGTGGAACAGCTGTTTGCCGCGCATTTTTTGCTTGGTTGGGGGCTCCCCCACCGCCGTCGCCGCCGCACCCAGTGCGTCGCGGTCAACGCCGCTTAGCCGCTTGGTCACCCGCCGCACGCCTCAGTCATGGCCTGGTGGGCCGCCGTGAATCCCAACAACGAATAAGTATCTGTGGTGTTGGTGCCACGGCTGGATTGCCCCGCCACCACCAATTCGGCCCCTCGGATCATGGCTTGGACCATTTCATTGTCCTTTTCCGAGCTGGAATTCCAGGCCCCGTCCCCGGCGGTAAACATGCGAAAATCCACATTGTTGATGGTCGCCGTTGTGACGCTGTTGTCTTGAAAGGTATATCCCGCAACGATGTTGACCACATTTTTGCTGCCATCGTCGGTGTTGTTGACCACCTGCATGAACACATCGCCGCGAGTCACATTTTTTGGCGTCATGTCCAAGGGCGTAGACGAGATGTAGCAAACCTTGCCGCCGCCCTCGGCATATTCAAAGGCGTTCCAGTCTTCGAAGGTGCCGATCCAATCCTGAGCTGCCGCCGGCAGGCCCCAGACGCCCAAGATCATCGCCATGGCAAGAGTTTTCCAGGCCATTGGCGCCTAACCGATGGATCGGCGGGGG
>JABHVE010000072.1 GCA_018658465.1 Alphaproteobacteria bacterium | reverse complement strand
GTATCTTAAACTTTCAAAATTTAATTCATTATTAAAAGATGACTTGTCAATAGCTCTTTCAATATTGTCTTTTGGCATGTTTGCAGATCTTGCAGCTTGAATTGCAGATCTAAGTCTTGGGTTCATATTAGGATCTTTATCTCCTAATTTTGCAGCTACACTAATTTCTTTAGACAATTTAGAAAATATTTTACTGATCGGACAGCAACTGCCGGGTTTTCAACGGCGTCAGCCCCGGTTCGATCACTACATAGTTTTCGAAATACAGGATGCGTTCCAAATTTTTCAAAGTCATGTCCAGCAGCAAACCAATGCGGCTGGGCAAAGATTTCAGGAACCAAATGTGCGCCACCGGAGAGGCCAATTCGATATGCCCCATGCGTTCGCGGCGAACGCTGGAAAGGGTGACTTCGACCCCGCATTTTTCGCAGGTGATCCCGCGATATTTCATGCGCTTGTACTTGCCGCACAGGCATTCGTAATCCTTGATCGGGCCAAAGATGCGGGCGCAGAACAACCCGTCACGTTCAGGCTTGAACGTGCGGTAGTTGATGGTTTCAGGCTTTTTGATTTCGCCAAACGACCAGGAGCGAATGCGCTCAGGGCTAGCGATCGAAATCTTAATTTGGTCGAACGACTGGGCCGGAGCTACCTGACCGAAGACCTTCATCAACTCGTTCATTCAATTCTTCTCCTTGTCACTTCAAGCGGCGAATGTGCCGGGGCCGCCAAACGGGTTCTTAGTAATCGCGCTGGCTGAGCTCAACGTTGAGGCCCAGGGCTTTGAGTTCTTTGACCAACACGTTGAACGATTCCGGGATACCGGCTTCGAACGTGTCGTCGCCCCGAACGATGGCTTCATAGACCTTGGTGCGGCCTGCAACGTCATCGGATTTGACGGTCAACATTTCTTGGAGGGTATAGGCGGCGCCATAGGCTTGGAGTGCCCACACCTCCATTTCGCCAAATCGTTGACCACCAAATTGGGCTTTACCGCCCAGGGGCTGTTGGGTCACCAAGCTGTACGGGCCAATGGACCGGGCGTGGATTTTGTCATCCACCAGGTGGTGAAGCTTCAGCATGTAGATGTAACCAACCGTGACTTTGCGATCGAATACCTCGCCGGTGCGGCCATCAATGACCGTGCTTTGGCCCGACGAATGGAGCCCGGCACGTTCCAGCATTTCGACGATGTCCGGCTCCCGCGCCCCATCAAACACCGGGGTGGCAATCGGCACGCCTTTGCGCAGATTTTCCGCAAGCTCCATCGTGTCTTTTTCCGACAGCTTGGACACTTCTTTGCCGTGCTGGTCTTTTTCATAGACCGAATTGAGCATGGAGCGCAGTCCGTCCATTTTCGCGCCGCGTTTGACGCTGTCCACCACTTCGCCGATTTGACGGCCAAGGCCAGCGGTGGCCCAACCCAGATGGGTTTCCAAAATCTGACCCACGTTCATGCGCGATGGCACGCCCAGGGGGTTCAGAACGATGTCCACCGGAGTCCCGTCTTCCAAATACGGCAAGTCTTCGATCGGCAGGATTTTTGAAATCACGCCTTTGTTGCCGTGACGTCCGGCCATTTTGTCGCCGGGTTGCAGCTTGCGTTTTACCGCGACGAAAACTTTGACCATTTTCATCACGCCGGGGAGCAGTTCGTCACCCCGTTGAAGCTTGTCCACTTTGTTCTCGAACCGCGCCTGCAAAAAGCCCGTGGCTTCGTCGTATTGCTTTTTGATGCGTTCGATCGTCCCCATGACGTCGGCATCTTTCAAGCCGAACTGCCACCACTGACCGGTGCTGAGTTCATCCAGGATGGCTTCGGTGATTTTACCGCCGGACTTGATGCCCTTTGGCCCCGAGACGATGATCCGGTTCATCAACAACGCCTTTAGACGATCAAAGGTGTTGCGTTCCAAAATTCGCACTTCGTCTTCGCGATCTTTTGCCAGGCGTTCAATCTCGTCCCGTTCGATCGCCATTGCCCGTTCGTCTTTGTCGACCCCGTGGCGCGAGAACACTCGCACTTCGACCACGGTGCCGCTGACGCCCGGCGGCAGCTTTAGAGATGTGTCGCGAACGTCCGACGCTTTTTCACCAAAGATCGCGCGCAGAAGTTTTTCTTCCGGCGTCATGGGGGATTCGCCCTTTGGCGTGATTTTGCCCACCAAAATATCGGACGGGTGAACATCTGCCCCGATGTAAACGATCCCTGCTTCGTCGAGATTGCGAAGCGCTTCTTCGCCGACGTTGGGAATGTCCCGGGTGATTTCTTCCTGACCCAATTTTGTGTCACGGGCCATGACTTCGAATTCATCAATGTGGATCGAAGTGAACACATCATCACGAACGATGCGTTCCGAAATCAGGATCGAATCTTCAAAATTGTAGCCACCCCACGGCATGAAGGCGACCAGCACGTTGCGCCCCAAAGCCAGCTCGCCCAGATCGGTAGACGGGCCATCAGCGATGATGTCGCCCTTTTTCACCACATCACCGACCCGTACCAATGGGCGTTGGTTGATGCAGGTGTTTTGGTTCGACCGCTGGTATTTGCGCAGATTGTAAATGTCGACGCCGGACTGGCTGGACTCTGCGTCCTCGGTGGCACGAATGACGATGCGCTTGGCGTCGATTTGTTCAATCTCGCCGGTGCGTCGGGCGATGATGGCAACGCCGGAATCCCGGGCCACCACGTCTTCCATGCCCGTACCCACCAACGGCGCTTCGGCCTTGATCAGCGGCACCGCTTGGCGCTGCATGTTCGATCCCATCAGCGCCCGATTGGCGTCATCGTTTTCCAGGAATGGGATCAACGCGGCGGCCACCGACACCAATTGCTTTGGTGACACGTCCACATAATCCAGGTTTTCAGGGGTCGTCATCACAAAATCCCCGGCAGCCCGGGAGCTCACCAATTCTTCTGTGAACTTGCCCTTGTTGTCCAAAGGCGCATTGGACTGAGCGATGGTGTAGCGGCCTTCGTCCATGGCCGACATGTAGCTCATATCGTCGGTGACTTTTCCCTTGTTCACCCGCCTGTACGGAGTTTCGATGAACCCATATTTCGAAACCTTGGCATAGGTGGCCAAGCTGTTGATCAGGCCAATGTTCGGGCCTTCCGGGGTTTCCACCGGGCAGATCCGACCGTAATGGGTGGGGTGCACGTCGCGCACTTCGAAGCCCGCACGTTCCCGTGTCAGACCACCCGGCCCCAGCGCCGACAAACGCCGTTTGTGGGTGATTTCACTAAGCGGATTGGTTTGATCCATGAACTGGCTGAGCTGGCTGGAGCCGAAGAATTCGCGCACCGCCGCCGCCGCCGGTTTGGCATTTATCAGATCATGAGGAACAACGGTGTCGATTTCCACCGAGCTCATGCGTTCGCGGATCGCCCGCTCCATGCGCAGCAAACCAATGCGGTATTGATTTTCCAGCAGTTCGCCAACCGACCGCACCCGACGATTGCCCAGGTGATCGATGTCATCGATGTCGCCCCTGCCGTCTTTCAAATTCACCAGGGTCTTCACCACCGCCAAAATGTCGGGGGCGCGCAGGCTGCGCACGTGGTCCGGGGTATCGAGCTGGAGCCGTGAATTCATTTTCACCCGACCCACCGCCGACAGGTCATAGCGTTCAGACGGTTCGATCAGGACATCGGTTTCTTTGACCCAAAACGTACCGCCAGTCAGGCCGCCACGGGAATCGCCGCTGGACACAACCATTTTGACCCAGCCGTTGGCCACATCCATGACCCATGCCAAGCCATCAACATCCCCCTTGACCAATGACGCCACCACCTTGGCCTTGGGATCTGGTTCAAGGCGCGCGTCAACTTCGGCCAAACCCATTTTCGCCGGGCTCAGGAACATGTCGTAGAACAGCTTTTCAGCGGTCTCCACCGTGGGCGGCTCACCCGGGCGCATGACCCGGTAAATTTCCACCAAGGCTTTTTCTTTTGACGTCGCCTTGTCCACCGCCAATGTGTTGCGGATATAGGCACCAACATTGACGTGATCCACATCCAAAGTATCGACGTGTTTGACACCCGCTTCTTCCAAAGCAACGATGGTTTCTTCGATCAGCTCGTCACCAGCTTCCACATAAATTTCGCCGGTCTCTTCGTTGACAATATCGCGGGCCACAAACCGACCAATCAGGTCGGCGGACGGAAGCAACACTTCCTTTAGGCCACCATCCACCAACTTCCGGCCCAGGCGTGTTGTCATCTTTGTGCCGGCCTCGACCGCCACTTTGCCGGTCTTGGCGTTGATCAAATCTTCGACCAGTTTGAGGCCACGCATGCCTTCGGGATCAAACGCCGTGCGCCAGCCTTTTTTGTCCCGCTTGATGGGGATCCAATCGTAGTAATGCTCCATCATGTCTTCGGCCGACATGCCAAGGGCATACAACAGCGTTGTCACCGGCAATTTGCGTCGGCGGTCGATGCGCACATGGACGATGTCCTTGGCGTCGAATTCGAAATCCAGCCAGCTACCCCGGTAGGGAATGATGCGAGCCGTAAAAAGCAGTTTCCCAGACGAGTGGGTCTTGCCCCGGTCATGGTCAAAGAACACCCCAGGCGACCGATGCATTTGGCTTACGATCACCCGTTCGGTGCCATTCACGATGAACGTTCCGTATTCGGTCATCAACGGCATGTCGCCCATGTAAACGTCTTGTTCCTTGACGTTCAGCATGTTGCGAGCGCCGGTGTTCGGATCAACTTCGAACACCACAAGACGCAAGGTCGCCTTCAAAGGCGCCCCGTAATTCATGCCCCGCTGCTGGCATTCCTCCTCGTCATATTTCGGCTCTTCTAGCTCGTAGTTCACGAACTCCAAAGATGCCGATCCGGAGAAATCCGAAATCGGGAATACCGATTTGAAAACGCCTTGAAGCCCGGCGTCTTTCCGTTCCGCGGTCGGCAGACCGCTTTGCAAGAATTGGTCGTAGGAGCTTTTCTGCACCTCGATCAAATTCGGCATCGGCACCGTAGATTTGATGCGGCCAAAGGACCGGCGAACCCGCTTACGGCCTGTGAACGAAAGTGACATGCTTATTCCTCATTCATCGTCAAAGATCGTCGAACATCGGTGGCCCTTGTTAAATGGGCCAAAACGGCGCGAAAAGGCCGCCGCAGAATTCCCTGCGGCAGCCTTATCGGGGAGTCCCCCAGATCACTTAAGTTCGACCGTCGCGCCCGCTGCTTCAAGCTGCTCTTTGAACTTCTCCGCATCTTCTTTTGATGCGCCTTCTTTAACTGCCTTCGGTGCTGCTTCCACCATATCCTTGGCTTCCTTCAGCCCCAGACCGGTGATGGCGCGCACTTCCTTGATGACGTTGATTTTCTTTTCGCCAAAATTGGTCAGCATGACGTCAAAGGTGTCCTTTTCCTCGGCCGCCGCTTCGCCGCCACCAGCTGCGGCTGCAACCGCCACCGGGGCCGCTGCTGAAACGCCCCATTTTTCTTCCAACATTTTCGAAAGCTCGGCGGCTTCCATCACCGTCAGCTTCGAAAGGTCTTCTGCAATCTGTTCCAGATTGGTAGCCATGTCTTGATCTCCTTACGTCAGTAAAATTCAAATACACAAAAAGCTTAAATGGATGCGTTTAGTCCTTGTCCCCATAGGCGCTGAACACCCGAGCCAGTTGCCCGGCTGGTGCCGCAAGCACACCTGCAATGCGTGTTGCAGGGGTATTGACCAATGCCGCCAGTTTCGCCCGAAGCTCGTCCAAGGACGGCAATGCTGCCAAGGCTTTCACACCGGCATCGTCCAGCCGGTCTTCACCCATGGCACCGCCAATGACGACCAACTTTTCGTTGGTCTTGGCGAACTCCACAACCACCCTTGCCGGGGCCACCACATCATCGGAATAGGCGATGACTGTTGGTCCGGTAAACATGTCAGCGATACCGGCGTACGGAGTTCCCTCCAACGCCAGCTTGGTCAGTCGGTTTTTGGTGACACGCAATTGTGCCCCCGCTTCCCGCATCCGGTTTCTTAGATCGTTCATTTCCACAACGTTCAGGCCGCTGTAATGGGCAACAACAATGACGTTGGCTCCATTCACCGTTTCCTTCATCTGTGTGATGAACGCTTCTTTGTCTGCCCGGTCCACGTTCCGTCTCCGTCTGAGGGGTCGATCCGGCGTTTTCACCAAGTCGGCCCAGTTGCGTTCAGGCATTGGGAGTATTCCCAAAGCCCCTTAAACGCCTGTCCCAGAGGTCTTGCATCGCCAAAAGGAAATTCCTTTTGCTGTGCATTACCCCCCGTCTATGCAGGTTCGATTAAGCCAGCCCGTGATCTTTGAGCCAGCGCCTGCAGTCTCGGACAGGTCGAAAACCCCGAGCCTTAAGCTCTTGGTCTTCATTTCCACCGCCCGGCAAAAACACCGATTGATGAATTCTCAAAATTTGTTCGCGACGCCCTATGTATCCGCCCCGGCGCTGCCACCCGACTGGCCAAACCCAGATGTATCGACCCAAACCCCAGGACCGTGTGTGGATGTCAACGCGACGCGCTTCAAAAATGTACCCTTACCTCCGGTGGGCCGGGCCTTAACCACGGCACCAACGAAAGCCATAAAATTTTCCAGGATGGCGGCTTCGGAAAAGCTCGCCTTGCCAATCCCGGCATGAATTATCCCCGCCTTTTCAACGCGGAATTCCACTTGGCCGCCCTTGGCAGCTTTAACCGCCGCAGCCACATCCATAGTCACCGTGCCAAGCTTGGGGTTCGGCATCAGGCCGCGCGGACCCAACACACGACCCAGCTTGCCGACCACCGCCATCATATCAGGGGTGGCAATGCAGCGATCGAAATCCATGGCACCGGCCTGGATTTTTTCAGCCAAATCATCACCACCGACCAGGTCGGCACCGGCTTCCTTGGCTTCATCGATCTTGGCGCCCTTGGCAAACACCGCAACGCGCACTGATTTGCCCGACCCTTGGGGCAAGTTCACCACACCGCGCACCATTTGGTCCGCGTGCTTGGGGTCAACGCCCAGGTTCATGGCGACTTCGATGGTCTCGTCAAATTTCGACGTGGCCGCGCCCTTGATCACCTTTACCGCCTCGGCGGCTTCGTAAAAGCGTTCGTGGTCCAAATTTGCCTGCGCCTCGCCTTTTTCGCGCTTTGTCCGTTTTCCCGACATGGCTTACTCCTGTACCTCCAAACCCATCGACCGGGCAGACCCAGCGAGGATTTTCATCGCCTGATCAATGTCGCCAGTGTTCAGGTCTTCAATTTTTACTTCGGCAATTTCGCGCAATTGAGCCTGGGTAACAGTGCCCACTGGCTCATCATCCCGGCCCGGCTCCGAGGAACCCTTTTCAATTTTCGCCGCGCGCTTCAACAAAAACGATGCGGGTGGCTTGCTGGTGGTAAATGTAAACGACTTGTCAACATAGACCGTGATCACCGTGGGGATCGGCACCCCAGCATCCAAGCTCCCGGTCGCTTCGTTGAACGACCGGCAGAAATCCATGATGTTCAGTCCGCGCTGACCCAACGCCGGGCCAATGGGCGGAGACGGGCTGGCCTGACCAGCCGGAACCTGTAATTTGATATAGCCGTCGATTTGCTTCGCCATGTTTTTAGACCTTTTCCACCTGGGCGTATTCCAGTTCCACCGGAGTAGCCCGGCCAAAAATCGACACCGCCACTTTTAGGCGGGCGCGTTCTTCATCCACATCTTCCACATGGCCGTTAAACGAGGTGAACGGGCCGTCACATACCCGCACTTGTTCCCCAACTTCGAACGTCACCAATGGCTTCGGCCGCTCAACACCTTCTTTGACTTGGTGCATGATGCGGTCGGCTTCTGCTTGGGAGATCGGAACAGCGGTATCCCCGCTGCCCAAAAACCCGGTCACTTTCGGGATGTTCTTGATGAGATGGTACGTTTCTTCGTTGTAATCCATCTTCACCAAGACATATCCCGGAAAAAACTTTCTTTCCGAGGTGACCTTGCGGCCACGCCGTACTTCAACAACTTCTTCCAACGGCACCGAGACTTCTTCGATCAAATCGCTGAATCCCGCCGATTCGACTTTCTCTTCGATCGCCGCCGCGACCTTTTTCTCAAAGCCCGAATAAACGTGGACGATGTACCAATGTGCCGCCAACGAACTTAACCCCCCAGGCCGAGAACAAGGCGAACAACCGACGCCCAAATTTGATCGACAATCAAAAAGAAGATCGACGCAATGAACACCATGATGAAAACCATGATGACGGAAACGCCGAGCTCTTTGCGCGTTGGCCACGTCACCTTCGACGTCTCCTGACGCACCTGCCGAATAAATTCGCCCGGGGAAGTTTTTGCCATATCGCTACTCTGATCCGTCTAACGTGGACCGCCCGCGAGGCGGTCCAAAACTTCTAAATTGTGGCAGGAGTGGCAGGGGTCGAACCCGCAACCCCCGGTTTTGGAGACCGGTGCTCTACCAATTGAGCTACACTCCTAAACCTTTTTGAGCCCTCCCGCGGCGGCCCTAATTCAATCCCTATTCCACGACCTTGGCGACAACGCCGGCGCCGACGGTTCGACCGCCTTCGCGGATGGCGAAACGCAGGCCTTCGTCCATGGCGATGGGCACGATTAGCTCAACATCCATGCTTACATTGTCACCCGGCATCACCATT